>DATNGC010000083.1:0-25055 GCA_035606075.1 Elusimicrobiota bacterium | reverse complement strand
CTGCTCACGCAGAACCTCGACAAGATCGGCGCGATGTCGTGCAACCCCGCGATCGGCGGCGTCGGCAAGGGGCAGATGGTGCGCGAGCTCGACGCCCTCGGCGGCGAGATGGCGAAGGCGGCCGACCGCGCGGGCCTGATGTTCCAGACCCTCAACGTCGGCCGCGGCCGCGCGATGCACTCGCCGCGCGTGCAGTGCGACAAGACCGAGTACCGCCTGTTCCAGAAGGCCGTCGTCGAGGGGACTCCCGGCCTCGACGCGCTGCAGGACGAGGCCAAGGAGCTGTGGCTGGAGGACGCGCGCCTTCGCGGCGTGCGCGCCGTTCGCGGCACGCGGTACGAGGCGGCCACGGTCGTGCTGACGACCGGCACCTTCCTCAACGGCCTCGCGCACGTCGGGCTCGAGAGCCGGCCCGCCGGCCGCGGCGCCGAGCCGCCCGCGGTCGGTCTGTCCGCGTCGCTGGCCTCGCTCGGGCACCGCGTCGGACGCCTGAAAACAGGGACGCCGCCGCGCCTGCATGCGCGCTCGATCCGGTGGGACAAGCTCGAACGCCAGGAGGGGGACTCGACTCCTTCGCCGCTGTCGCATTTCACGGCGCGCATCGAGCGGCCCCAACTGCCCACGCACATCGCCTTCACGAACGCGGCCGTTCATGAAGCGATTCGCGGAAATCTCGATCGGTCCCCTCTTTATTCGGGAAAAATTTCCGCGCTCGGGCCGAGATATTGCCCATCGATCGAGGATAAAGTCGTGAAGTTCCCGGCCAAGGACCGCCACCAGCTGCATCTCGAGCCGGAGGGACGCGCCACGCAGGAGATCTACGTCAACGGCCTTTCGACGAGCCTCCCCGAGGACGTCCAGCGCGACATCGTCCGCGCGGTCCCCGGACTCGAGGAAGCGGTCATCGTGCGCCCTGGCTACGCGATCGAGTACGACTACTGCGACCCCACGGGCCTGACCGCGGCGCTGGAGAGCAAGAGCGTGCCGGGCCTGTTTCTCGCCGGCCAGATCAACGGCACGACCGGCTACGAGGAAGCCGCCGCGCAGGGCTTCGTGGCGGGCGTCAACGCCGCGCGGCGCGCGCGGGGGGAGGAGTCCTTCCTGATCGGCCGCGACGAGGCCTACATCGGCGTGATGCTCGACGACCTCGTCACGCGCGGAGTCGACGAGCCGTACCGGATGTTCACGGCCCGCGCGGAGTACCGCATGACCCTGCGGGCCGACAACGCCGACCTGCGCTTGCTCGACCGCGGCGCGGCGCTGGGCCTGATCGCGCCGGAGATCCATGATTCGTTCCGGCGCTACCGCGACGCCGTCGATACCGGGAGGGAACTCGACGATTCGGAGATCGCTCCTTGGAGCAGGACGGCCGTTCGCGCGCAGCGCGAGATCCGCCAATCCTACTCAGGCTACATCGCGCGCGAGAACGCGGCCGCCGCGCGCCTGCGCGAGTCCGAGCTCGTCGCGCTGCCCGCGAGCCTCGACTACGCGACGATCGGCGCGCTCGGGGCCGAGGCTCGAACCAAGCTCGCGCGCGTGCGCCCGCGCACGCTCGGCCAGGCGGGGCGCATCCCCGGACTGACGCCCGCCGACCTTCAGATCCTCTGGACGCGCGCGGTGCGGGGCCGCGCGTGACCGGAGCCGACCCGCTCGCGACGCTGTCCGAGACGGCGCGCGCGTGGGGCGCCCCGCTCGACGCGCTCGCGCTGTCGCGCGTGAAAAGATACCTCGAGGACGTTTCCTCGAAGAACGCGACGACGAACCTGACCGCCGACGACGCCTGGGACGACCTCGTCCTCAAGCACGCGGCCGACGGCGTCTTCGCCGCCGCCGCGCTGCGCAAGCTCCTGGCCGCGCGCGGGGCGCCCGAGAAGCCGCGCATCCTGGACCTGGGCGCGGGCGGCGGCTTCATCGGGATCTGCCTCAAGATCGCCTGGCCCGAGGCCGAGGTGACGCTCATGGAGGCCGTCGAGCGGAAGTACCGGTTCCTGAACTCCGCCGCGACGACTCTTCGCATGCAGGGCTTGCGCCCGCTGCTGCGGCGCGCGGGCGCCGGCTCGCCCGGCTCCTCTTATACGACGGGCTTCGACGCGGTCGTCGAGCGCGCGCTCGCGCCGCTTCCCGAGGCCGTCCGCCTGGCGTTCCCGCTGCTCGGGCCGAAGGGGATCTTCGCCGCGTTCCAGAGCGACGCGCCCGACGCGGCGGAGCCCGGGCTCGCGCGGGCGCTGGCCGCGGCCGCGGCGAGAGTGCTAGAGTGTCCCGCGTACCGCCGCCCGGGCGAAGCCCGCGAGCGCCGGCTGGTGATTTTCGGGCGAGAGGGGGAGTAAGCCATGCAGATGCTCAACCGGTACTTCACGCCGTTCGCGCTCGTCCTGATCATCTCGGCCGTCTACTTCCGCATCGACGATTTCCGGGAGACGGGCTCCCACGCCCCCTTCATCGCGGCCGGCATCCTCGTCGCCGACGTGCTGGTCAACTGGTGGCTGGGACGCAACCAGTACCGCTGGATCAAGTGGTCGCGGCAGCTCCGCCTGGTCCAGGTCTGGCTCCCGTACGTCTGGGCCGTCCCGCTGTTCTATCTTCTGTATCCGTACTGGGCGCCGATGTGGCTGCTCTTCGTCATGGCGCCGACGGCGGCGGGACTGACGGCGAGCCGCGGCCAGACGCTCCTCTGCGCGCTCGTCTCGATCGGCACGATGGTGGGGATCTACTGGTCGCGTCAGCCGCTCTCGGGAGAGTTCCTCGGGGTCGCCCTGTCGCAGTCCGCGTTCATCCTGATCTTCTCGCTCTTCGTGCACAGTCTCGCGCAGGCCGCCTTGCGTCTGCGCGACGCCATGTCCTAAGCGGCGGTGGCGCCAACGGTGCCGGGGAGCTAAACTCTTTCCATGGACGTCCTGCTTCGTCTCCGCGTCCTCATCTGGGTCCTGGTCATCAGCCTTTGGGGCGTGATGGTCTATCAGTATTTGGGAGAGGACGAGAAGGAGGCCACGGCGATGCGCCCCGTGGTGAACCCCTATTCCGCCGTCGACGCGGGGCTTCCGCCGCGCCCGGCCGAGAACCCGGGCGACGTTCCCGACCGGACCGTCTCGTCGGACGCGCCGAACGTCGTCGCGTCTCTGCCTCCCTCGGCCGCCGAGCTTCCGCCGAAGCCCGCCGGTCCCGAGGGCATGATCACCGCCCCCGAGGGCGCCGTCGGCCCCGCGCCGACGGTCGAGCGCCGCGACGAGGAGGGCTCGGTCGCGGCGCCCCCGTCGGCGCCGGCGGCGCGGCCGCCGCGCGCCGCGCGCGTCCCGCGCGCGCGGACGGCTCCACGCAAGGTCTGGCGCGAGGACCGCAACACGCCCCTGCCTGACCCGCCGATCCCGGAGGGGTTCCAGAAGAGCGTCACGCGCCACTTCAACGTCTACGCCGAGCAGTACGAGGCGTCGGACCGCTTCCTCGAGCTCATCGAGAACCTGCACGGCAACCTGATGCTCGACCTCGCGCCGTTCTCGCCGTGGGCCAGCGACCAGAAAGTGTCCATCTTCCTGTTCAAGAGCCAGGACGCCTACCGCCGCGTGACCGGCCGCCCGCCGTGGTCGGGCGGCGCGAGCTCGGTGCCCAAGCGCAAGGTCTACGTCTACGAGAGCGAGGAGCTCCCCGGAATCCTCGCGCACGAGCTCACGCACATCTACTTCGACGGCTTCTTCCTCGACGGGCAGACCGACCCGCTGTGGCTGTCGGAAGGCATGGCGACGCTGCTGCAGGTCGAGCGCGGACTCTCCGCGCCGAACTGGCTGCGCGACAACCTCGCGACGCTCGAGGCGGGGGGAGGCTTGCCGTTCGAGTCGTTCATGAGCGTGACCACCACATCGGGCTGGACCGACGACAAGGTGCGCCTGTGGTACGCGCAGGCCTACAGCGTCGTGCGCTATCTCATCCGCACGCAGTACCGCTCGTCCTTCTACAAGTTCGCGGCTTACATCCGCGACGGGCGCCCCGTGCCCGAGTCGCTGTACCGCGCCTACGGCGCTCCTTACACGCGCGTGCGCGCCCTCGAGATCGCGTGGCGCCACGAGGTCTCGCGCGGCTCTTTGGACAAACTTCCCGCGGGCCAATAAAAGCTTCGAGTAAAACTCGGGCGCGCGCCTTCATTTTTTCTCGAGTCCTCGTCGAGAAATCGCGCGCCGCCGAAAGCGCGGGAAATTAGGTCTTGACAGAATACGTCGACTCCACTATACTCGTGCTCCCGGTGGGGAAAAGTGGTGAAGAATAACAATCGAGTGGCGAGAAGTGGGAAGTAATGGCCCTTCTGATCGGGCGTTACGACTACTCCCTCGATCCGAAGAACCGGCTCGCGGTTCCTCCGAAATACCGGGAGGCTTTGGCGCAGGAGAAGGGGCGGTCCTTCTATCTGACGAGCGGCATGGAGGGCTGCCTGTACCTCTTCCTGCCGTCGCAGTGGGAGAAGATGCTCGCGGACGATCTGAAGATGTTCTCGATGCCGGACAAGGAGCAGGAGCGCGCGTTCAAGCGCAAGTTCTTCTCCGAGGCGCTCGAGGTGGAGCCGGACGCGCAAGGGCGCGTGCTCGTGCCGCAGTATCTGAAGGAGCACGCGGGCTTGCGCTTCGACGTGCTGGTGCAGGGCGCGGGCAATCGCGCGGAGATCTGGGACGCGAAGCGCTGGGCGGCCTACGAGAAGTCGACGGTGGCGCCGGCGTACAAGAAGATCGCGAAGAGCGTGGAGATATGATCTTGGCCGAGGAACGCTTTACCCACGAGCCGGTCCTGCTGGCGGAGACGCTGGCGCGGCTCGTCACGGACACGGGGGGGCTGTACCTCGACGCGACGCTGGGCCTCGGCGGGCACTCCGAGGCGATCCTCAAGAAGATTTCGGCCCAGGGAAAGGTACTTGGTCTCGATGCGGATCCGGAAGCGCTCGCTGAAGCCGGCCACCGGCTCGGAGCCTATAGTGGATCATTCCACGCGGTCCGCACGAACTTCCGTTCCCTGGGCGCGGTTTTGGAGAAGGAAGGCTTCTTCCCGCTGTCCGGCGCGCTGTTCGACCTCGGCGTGAGCTCGTTGCAGCTGGACAAGCCGGCGCGCGGCTTCTCCTTCCGCTTCGAGGGCCCGCTCGACATGCGCTTGGGGCCGGACGCGAGCCTCACGGCCGAGCAGATCGTCAACCGCTGGCCGGCGGAGCAGATCGCGATGCTCTTGACGGAGTTCGGCGAGGAGCCCGAGGCGGACCGCATCGCCCGCGCCATCGTCGCCGCGCGCGCGAAGAGGCCGCTGACGACCACGACCGAGCTCGCGAAAGTCGTCGAATCGGTCGTGCCGAGGACCGGGCACCATCCGGCGACGCGCACGTTCCAGGCCTTGCGCATCGCGGTCAACCAGGAGCTCGAGGCGCTCACGCGCGGCCTCGAGAGCGTCGTTCCCTATTTGAAGTCGGGCGGCCGTCTGGCGGTGATCACGTTTCACTCTCTCGAGGACCGCATCGTCAAGAACGTCTTCGCTTCGCTGGTCGCGCAGGACAAGTGCGCCTACCTCGGCCGCGGAGACGCGCGCGCCGCGGTGGTCGCCTCCGACGAGGAGACGTCGCGCAACCCGCGCTCGCGCAGCGCCAAGCTTCGGGTCGTCGAAAAGAAGTGAGGGGGGACACGAAACATGAAAACTGACTTCGTGGGCGGTTCGAGCACGGCGACGGCGCTGATGACGAAGCTCGACACGACCGTCGCGTTTCTCATGGACCGGCGGCAGGCGGTCGCGCTGGACCCCGCCGGGCGCAAGGCCGGCTCGGCGTACGTGTGGCGGCGGGTCTTCCTCAAGGGGAGGGACCGCAGGCCGTAAAGTGATTTGGCGGCCCCTCACTCGGCGGGGGGGCCGCCACGATTTGGCGGGCGTCGTTCGGCGCGGCGCCCGCCGCCGGTTAAGGGACCGCCTCTCGGCGGGGCGGTCCCAGATTTGAAGTGAAGATTTGGCCGGGCGCCTCTCGGCGGGGCGCCCGGCCATCGAATCGGCGGCTTCTCTCGGCGGGAAGCCGCCCCGATTTCGGCGGGCGTCGTTCGGCGCGGCGCCCGCCGTCGTTCAAGGCGGCTCATCACCTCTCGGCGGAGTGGTGAGCCGCCGGATTTTAGAAGGGAGCCCAAGAGTGCTATGATGGACGCGCGGATGGGATTTGGAACGGGGTCGGCGGCGAGGTTCGCGGGGGCCGGAGCCCTCTTCCTTTTCCTTTGCTGGCAGCACGTCGAGGCGACTCGCCTCGGCTACCGCGTCGAGGCCGCGCGCCGCGAGACGATGAGCCGCCGCGGACGCGTCGCGGCACTGCGCGTCGAGCTCGACGAGCGACTCTCTCCGGAGCAGGTCGCCGCGCGCGCGGAGCGCCTCGGCCTCGTCCCGGCCGCGCCCGACGCCCTGCGCCGCCTTCCGGAGACGAGCGGCGACGCGGCGCCGCTGGGCGGCCTGACCCGCATTCTGACGCGCGGGTTCGCCCCGCTCGTCGCCGCCACCCGCAGCTGAGGCCTCCATGGACCTCGGCCTGCGCCTGACGGTCGCCGCCGGGTTCGCCCTCCTCCCTTTGCCCGTCCTCGGGCTGCGCCTGGCCGACCTCCAGGTCCTGCGTCACGGAGCGCTGCAGACCCGCGCCTCCGGAGAGTTCGACCGCGTCGCGGAGGAGGCCGCCCCGCGCGCCGACATTCTCGACCGCGAGGGCCGCGTGCTCGCGCGCTCGGTGCCGACGTGGTCCTGCTTCGCCGATAAGGCGATGGTCAAGGACCCCGCCGCGTTCGCCGCCAAGCTCGCGCCGGTGCTCGGCGTCTCAGCGAGAGAGCTCGAGGGCCGCGTGCGCGCCGCCAACCGCTTCGCCTGGCTCAAGACCGGCATGACGGCCGAGCAGTCCGAGGCGATCAAGAACGCCCGCGTCGACGGCGTCGGCGTCGTCCCCGTCCAGGAGCGGGTCTACCCCAACGGCGATCTCGCGCGCGGCGTGCTCGGGCTCGTCGGCGCCGAGGGCAAGGGCCTGGCGGGCGCGGAGCTGACGCTCGACAAGAGGCTGCGCGGCGCGCCGCGCCGCTTCGAGCTCATCCGCGACGGCGCCGGGCACTCCATCTACAAGAGCATCGCCGACGACGGCCGCGTGCCGGACCCGATCCGCCTGACCATCGACCGCAACGTGCAGTACCTGGCCGAGGAGGCCCTGAGCGAGGCCGCCGCGAAGTCCGCCTTCAAGAGCGGCTTCGCCGCCGTGCAGGACCCGCAGACGGGCGAGATCCTCGCGATGGCGGCCTGGCCGCCCAACCCCCTCAAGAACCCTCTGGTCCAAGACGCCTACGAGCCCGGCTCGGTCTTCAAGGTCGTGACCGCGTTGAGCGGCCTCGACGAGGGAGTCGTGCGGCCCGACGACGTCTTCTACGGCGAGAACGGCCGCTACGAGATCACGCCCGGCGTCGTCATCACGGACCACGAGGGCGCGGGCGACATGACCCTCGGCGAGATCCTGGCGAAGTCCTCCAACATCGGCATCTCCAAAGTCGTCGAGCGCATCGGCGCCCAGCGCTTCTACCGCATGTGCCGCGCCTTCGGCTTCGGCGCCAAGACCGGACTTCCCCTGCCCGGAGAGACCGCGGGCGAGCTCAAGCCGCTGTCCGACCTCACGAAGGTCGGCCTCGCTTCCTCCTCCTACGGCTACAACCTCCAGGTCAGCGCCGCGCAGACGCTCGACGCCTACTCGGCGATCGCCAACGGCGGCACGCTGTGGGAGCCGAAGCTGATCGTCGACGGCAAGCCTCCCGTGAAAGTCCGCCGCATCGCCGCCGAGACTTCGGTGCGCACGCTCGCGGGCATGCTCGAGGGCGTCGTCGACGCGGGCACGGGCGAGACGGCGCGCATCCCCGGCTACCGCGTCGCGGGCAAGACCGGCACGGCCCACAAGGTCGACCCGGTCACGCACAAGTACTCGCCGACCGCCTACACGGCCTCCTTCGTCGGCTTCCTGCCGGTCTCCGCGCCGCGCTGGACCATCCTCGTCGTGCTCAACGAGCCGAAGGGCGCCTACTACGGCGCGCAGACGGCCGCGCCGATCTTCGCGAAGATCGGCAAGCGCCTCCTGGTGCTCGGCGGCGTCGCGCCCGACAAGCCCGCCGACGCCTCGCTCGCGACGGCCCGGCTGCGCTGACGCCATGATGCTCGCCGAGCTGCTCCGCGCGAGCGCTCCCAAGCGCACGGCCGGCCACGTCGACGTCCCCGTCGAGGGCCTGCGCCACGACTCCCGCGAAGTCGAGCCCGGCGACCTGTTCTTCGCGCTGCCGGGCTCCAAGACCGACGGCAACCGCCACGCGCGCGAGGCCCTGGCCAAGGGCGCGGTCGCCGTCGTCAGCGAGCTCGAGCCGCCGCCCCCGCCGGCGACGCTGCCTGGCGCGTGGATCCAGGTGGCGGATGCCGCCGAGGCCATGGGCAAATATGCCGACGCCTTTTTCCGGCATCCCTCGGGCTCGATGATCGTCGTGGGAGTGACCGGGACGAACGGTAAAACCACGACCACCTACCTGCTCGAGTCCATCGTCAACGCCGCGAAGGGGAAAGCCGGAGTGGCGGGAACGATCGAGTACCGGCTCGCGGGAGAAAGGATCGCGAAGGCCGTGAACACGACGCCGATCTCGCTCGAGGTCGCGCGGCTTCTGGCGCGCTTTCGCGACGGGGGGGCGAGTCACGCTTTGATGGAGGTCTCCTCGCACGCGCTCGCCTTGAAGCGGGTGGAGACGATCGATTTCGATGCCGGCATCTTTCTGAACCTCACGCGAGATCACCTCGATTTTCATAAGACGACCGAAGCCTACTTCGAAGCGAAAGGGAGACTCTTCGATCTGCTGGCTAAGACGGAGAACAAGAAGTCGCCGAAGGTCGCCGCGTTGAACTATGACGACCCTCTTGCTCATCATCTCAAGAAGAAGGCGGTCGGCTGTGAGGTGATTGCGTTCGGTATGACCGACGCGGCCAAGGACCTGCGAGGTCGAATCATCTCGTCGGACTTGAACGGCTCGACATTCACTATCGATTGGAAAGGGAAACATTACGATGGTTCGGTCCGTCTTCCCGGCCGTTACAATGTTTCCAACGCCCTGGCGGCCGCCGCCGCGATGCTCGGTCTAGGAACGCCGCCAGAGACCGTCTTGGCCGGGCTCGCTTCACTCCGTTCAGTGCCGGGGAGACTCGAGGCCGTGGACGAGGGCCAAGACTTCCACGTGCTCGTCGATTTCGCCCATACGGATAGCGCCCTTGAAGCCGTTCTTTCAACGATCAAGGCCCTTCCTCACCGCCGCATCCTGGCCGTTTTCGGCTGCGGCGGCGACCGCGACAAGACCAAGCGCGGCCCCATGGGCGTCGCCGCTTGCCGAGGCGCGGACCGGGCGTTTCTGACCAGCGACAACCCCCGGTCGGAAGACCCCATGGCCATCATCGGCGACGCGGAGACAGGCATTCGCGCCGCTGGCCTCCAAAATTATACGATCGAGGCGGATCGCGGCGCCGCCATCGCCGCCGCGATCGCGGAAGCGCGCGCCGGCGACGTCGTGCTGATCGCCGGGAAGGGCCACGAGGATTACCAGATCCTCCGCGACCGCACGGTGCCGTTCGACGACCGCGAGACGGCGCGGGCGGCGCTGCGCGCGTTGCGCGGAACCTGAGATGAAGCTCGACCTGACGTGGGGGGAACTGGCGCGGGCGGCCGGAGGCCGTCTGACGCGCGGAGACGGCGCGGACCGCATCGACGCGCTGTCGACGGACACGCGCGCCCTCAAGGAGAGCCAGGCCTTCCTCGCGCTCGTCGGCGAGCGCGTCGACGCGCACACCCTGTTGGATCGCCCTGAACTGCTCAAGTGCGCCGGCTGGATCGTCGCGCGCGGCAAGCTCCCGGCCAAGGCGCCCAAGCCGGCGCACGTGGTCGTGGTCCCCGATACCCTCAAGGCCTTGCAGGCGCTGGCGCATCACCACCGCGCGCGCTTCGACATCCCGGTCGTCGGCGTGGTCGGCTCCAACGGCAAGACGACCACCAAGGAGATGCTGCTCTCGATCTGCTCGCTGGTCGGGCCGACGTGCGCGAGCCCGGGCAACTGGAACAACGAGGTGGGCCTGCCGCTGTCGGTGCTTGAGCTGACCGCCGAGCACCGCTACGGGGTCTTCGAGCTGGCGGCCTGCCGCCGCGGCGAGATCGCCGAGCTGGCGCGGATCGCGCAGCCGACGGTCGGCGTGCTGACCAACATCGGCTCGGACCACCTGGAGACCTTCGGGACGATCGAGACGACCTTCCAGACCAACTCCGAGATCGTCGAGCTGCTGCCCGAGGACGGCTGCGCGGTCATCAACGCCGACGACCCGTGGCTGTCGGCGCTGGAGCCGCGGCTGGGCGCGCGCGCGGTCGCCTACGGCGCGGGACCGCGCTGCCGGGTGCGCATCGACGGTCCCGACGGGCTCATCGTGGACCGGCACCGCATCTCGATCAAGCTCAAGTCCTTCGGCGGCTACAGCCGCTACAACGCCGCCGCGGCGGCCGCGGCGGCCTGCGCGCTCGGGATCTCGCCGGACGTGATCCGCAAGGGGCTCGAGGCGCACACGCCCGGGCGCCTGCGCCAGGAGCCGCTCGCGCACGCCAGCGGGGCGACGTTCGTCCTCGACGCCTACAACGCGAACCCGGCGTCGATGCGCGCCTCGGTCGAGGCCTTCGTCGAGGAGTTCAAGGGCCGCCCGAAGACGCTCGTGCTGGGCGACATGAAGGAGCTGGGCCCCGGCTCGCCCAAGTTCCATCGCGAGCTCGGCGAGTGGCTGGCCACTCTCGATCTCAAGGCGGTCTTCCTCGCGGGGCCGGAGATGAAGCCGGCGGCGGACGGACTGAGCGCGGCGAAGCCCAAGTTCCCGTTCGAGCACGGCGACGCCCCGGCTTCCTTCGCCGCCTCGCTCAAGAGTAAGCTTTCCGCCGGAGACGCGGTACTGTTCAAGGCCTCCCGGGCGATGAAGCTCGAGGAACTGGCCAAGGCCCTCTAATGTTCTTCTACCTTTACCAGCTGCGCGACTCGTTCCGGCCGTTCAACGTCTTCCAGTACATCACGTTCCGCGCCGGCGGCGCGGCGGTGACGTCTCTGGTCCTGTGCCTGCTCGCGGGGCCGGGCCTCATCCGCGTCCTGCGCGCCAAGAAGGTCGGACAGATGCAGCGCACGGACGGGCCGCAGTCGCACCTGTCGAAGCAGGGCACGCCGACGATGGGCGGCGCGCTGATCTTCCTCGCGGTCGTCGGCTCCTCGCTGCTGTGGATGCGGCTCGACAACCGCTTCACGTGGCTCCTGCTCGCCGTGACGTGCGCGCTGACCGCCATCGGCTTCTGGGACGACTACCTGAAGCTGACCAAGAAGAACACGAAGGGCGCCTCGTCGCGCTGGAAGTTCATCGTGCAGATCTCCGTGGGCCTGGCGGTCGCGGCCTACCTCGCGGTGCGGCCGCCGAACGGCTCCTTCGCCACCTCGGTCAACGTGCCCTACGGCAAGGAGCTCTTCCTCGAGCTCGGCTCGCTGTATTTCGTCCTGGCGACGTTGATGGTCGTGGGCTCCTCCAACGCGGTGAACCTGACCGACGGCCTCGACGGGCTGGCCGCCGGCTCGATCATCTTCTGCGCGCTCGCCTACGCGGCGCTGGCCTACGTGGCCGGCAACGTGAAGTTCGCCTACTACCTGCGCATCGTGCACGTCGAGGGCGCCGGCGAGATCACGGTCTACCTCGCCGGACTCATCGGCGCCTGCCTCGGCTTCCTGTGGTTCAACGCCTATCCCGCCGAGATCTTCATGGGCGACACCGGCTCGCTGTTCCTCGGCGGCGTGATCGCCGTCGTGGCCCTGTGCGTGAAGGCGGAGCTCCTCCTGCCGATCATCGGCGGCGTCTTCGTCATCGAGACGGTCTCGGTCATCCTCCAGATGGCGTCCTACAAGCTCCGCGGCGGAAAGCGCATCTTCCGCATGGCGCCCATCCACCATCACTTCGAGCTGACCGGCGTCGCCGAGCCCAAGGTCACGGTGCGCTTCTGGATCGTGTGCATCGTCCTCATGCTGACCGCGCTCGCGTCGCTCAAGCTCCGATAATGATCGGCGCGGTGACGAACGAGATCGCACGACACTCTCTTGAGCAAGAAATCTCCTCGACCCAAGACTAAGGTCAAGACCCGAAAGGCGCGGGCGGCGAAGCCGCCCGTCGATCACAAGGTCTTCGACCCCAAGAACTTCCGCAAGAAGTTCGCCGGCGTGCTCGGGATGGGGAAGTCCGGGCAGGCGGCGGCCCGCCTGCTCGCCAAGAACGGCTTTCGCGTGCTCGGCTCCGACTCGCGCCCGCGCGCGCAGCTGGTCCAGGCGCTCAAGGGATTGCCCGCCAAGGTGAAGTGGGAGTGGAACGGGCATTCGGAGCGCCTGCTCCAGTGCGCCTTCGTCGTGAAAAGTCCCGGGATCAAGCCCGATCTCCCTATCTTTAAGAACCTCACCGAGAAGAACATCCCGGTATTCAGCGAGCTCGAGGTCGCGCTGGCGTTCTCGAAGGCGAAGGGGATCGTGGCGGTCACCGGCACGAACGGCAAATCCACGACGACCGCATTAACGTTCGAGATTTTCAAGGCGGGGCTTCCCAAGGGAAGAAAGGCCATTCTCGGAGGCAACATCGGGACCCCGATCTCTTCGACGGCGCCCTCGGCCAAAGCGTCGGATGTACTCGTCATCGAATGCTCGAGCTATCAATTGGAAGATAGTCGACACTTCGAACCGCGCGCCGCGGCCGTGTTGAATATAACGGCCGACCATCTCGACCATCACGGCTCGATGGAAGCGTATCTCTCTGCGAAGGCGAAGGTCTTCCGCGAGCAGGGGCCGGGAGATGCTTGCGTGTTCAACGCCGACGACCCCATCACGTACAAGATGTCGCGCGACTGCCCCGCCGAGCGCCTGTATTTCGGCGCGAAGGGGCCCCACATCCACGCGTGGGAGGAAGGGGGCAAGCTCGTCTTCGAGCTTCCGCGCTGGAAGAAGCCGGTCAAGCTCGCCCCGCCGAAGCTTCCGGGCCGCCACAACCTCGAGAACGCCATGGCCGCGGGCCTGCTGGGCTTCGCGCGCGGCATCAAGCCCGCCGCCGTCCAGAAAGCGTTCAAGTCGTTCAAGGGCGTCGAGCACCGGCTGGAGGAGTGCGGCGCGGTCCGCGGCGTGCGCTGCGTGAACGACTCCAAGGCCACCAACGTCGACTCGACTCTCGTGGCGCTCAAGGCCTTCCCGCCGGATCAAAAAAGCATCCTGCTCGTCCTCGGCGGCCTGCACAAAGGCTTCCCGTACGCGCCGCTCAAGCCGTGGATCGAGAAGACCGTCAAGGGCATCCTGACCATCGGCTCCGCGGCGCGGCGCATCGAGGAGGACTTGGCCGGCCTCGTGCCCGTCTTCCCGTGCGGCGACCTCGCCACGGCCGTCGACACGGCCCTGCGCGTGGCCTCGAAGGGCGACGTCCTCCTGCTGTCGCCCGCCTGCGCGTCCTTCGACCAGTTCAAGGACTTCGAGGACCGCGGCCGCCAGTTCAAGGAGCTCGTGAAGGCCGCCGCGAAGCAGCGATGAGAGGAAACCCGCGCCCGCGCCGCCGAGCGCCCTTCGACTTCATCCTGCTCGCCGCGGCGCTCACCCTGACGGTCCTCGGCGTCGTCATGGTCTACTCCGCGAGCGCCATCTCCGCCGAGCAGACCATGGGCAAGCCCCTTTACTTCTTCATCCGCCAGCTGATCTGGGCCGTCATCTCTCTGACCGTGATGGGGTGGCTCTCGCGCGTCGACTACAACCGCCTGCGCGAGTACCTCGCGCCGATCTACGGCGTCACCGCGTTCTTCCTGCTGGCCGCGCTCTTCTTTAGACCCATCGCCGGCGCCCGGCGCTGGATCCACTTCGGCCCCATCGGCCTCCAGCCCGCCGAGTTCGCCAAGCTCACGTCGGTGATCTTCCTGGCCAGCTATCTCGACCGCAAGCACAGCAAGCTCGGCTCTCCCATGCACGGCCTCGTCATCCCTCTCGCCGTCGTCGGCCTGCTGCTCGCGCTGATCGGCCTCGAGCCCGACCTCGGCACGCCGACCTTGATGTTCGGCGCCGTCATCCTCGTCCTGTTCGTCTCCGGCGCGCGCGTGCGCTGGATCTTCGCCGCGCTCGGCTCGGCGGTGCCCGTCGTCGCCGAGGAGCTTTGGCGCAAGCCCTACCGGCGCGCCCGCCTGATGACGTTCCTCCGGCCGTTCGAGAACATCAAGGGGACCGGCTACCAGCTCGCCCAGGCCATCCTGGCCGTCGGCTCGGGCGGCTGGTTCGGCAAGGGTTTCGGAGCCTCCCAGCTCAAGCTCATGTACCTGCCCAAGCCCTACACCGACTTCATCTTCCCGGTGATCTGCGAGGAGCTCGGCCTCATCGGGGCCTTCGTCGTGCTCGCCCTGTTCGCGACCATCCTCGTGCGCGGCATCCGCATCGCCCGCCACGCCCCGAACCTGTTCGGGACCTTGCTCGCGTGCGGGATCACGTTCACCATCGTCCTGCAGGCCTTCTTCAATATCGCCATGGCCATCGGACTCCTGCCCACCAAAGGCATCCCGCTCCCGTTCCTTTCCTTCGGCGGCTCGTCCCTGCTCGCCACCCTCGCGGGCATCGGCATCCTGCTCAGCATCTCCCGCCAGACCACCGAGGCCGTTTCTTGAAGAGGATCGCCATCGCCGCGGGGGGGACCGGAGGGCATTTCTATCCCGGCTTCGTCGTCGCTCAGGCCCTGCGCAAGCGCGGCTGGGAGCCCCTGACCGTGGTCCGCGCGGGCGACCCGGCGCTGGCTGCCTTGGAGAAGGAGGGGCTCGCGGCCTTGCCCGTCGACCTGCGCGGCCTGCCGCGCCGCCCCGGGCCCGAGCTGTTCACCTTCGCCCGCAAGCTCGCGGGGAGCATGGGAACGCTCTCGCGCGCCCTGCGCGCCTTCCAGCCGGACCTCGTGCTCGGCATGGGGGGTTATCTGACCTTTCCGCTGGCCTTCGCCGCTTGGCGCCGCGGCATCCCGCGCGCCGTCCACGAGTCCAACGCCGTCCTCGGCTTGGCCAACGCCTCCGCGGTGAAGCTCGGCGCGTCGCTGTACTGGGGGCTTCCGCCCGAGGGCTCCTCCGGCGGCGCGGTCGCCGGCACACCCGTGCGCCCCGCGCTGTGGACGCGACGCGACGCGGCCGACGCCCGCCGCGCCCTCGGGCTCGCCCCGGACCGGCCGACCCTGCTCGCCTTCGGCGGCAGCCAGGGCGCCCAGCGTCTGAACGCCGCTCTGCCGCGGGCGCTGAAGAGCATGCCGGGCGTTCAGATCCTGCATCTCGCCGGCAAGGGCAAGGCCGAGGCCGCCGCCGCCGCGTACCGCGCCGAGGGCGTCGCCGCCGACGTGCGCGAATATCTCGAGGACATGGCCTCCGCTTACGGCGCCGCCGACATCGTCGTCTGCCGCTCGGGCGCCAGCACCCTCGCCGAGCTCGCCGCCCAGCGCTCGCCCGCGGTCCTCGTGCCCTTTCCGCACGCGACCGCCGGCCATCAGGACGTCAACGCCCGCGTCTTCGAGCGCGCCGGCGCGGCCGCGCGCCTGCGCGAGGAGGACCTCGACGCGCGCCTCGGGGGCGTCCTCGAGGATTTGCTAACATCGAAAGGAGCGGACGGCCGCAGGACGGCGATGTCGGCCGCCTACGAGCGCCTGGGCCTGCCGCCGGCCGCGAAGACGGTCGAGGAGTTCGTCGCCGCGCTCGAGACGCTCGCCGCGAAATGAAAAAACCCCGCATTCTCGTCTGCAACGACGACGGCATCAACGGCCCCGGCCTGCCGGCGCTGATCGCCGCCATGCGCCGCCTCGGGCACGTCACCGTCTCGGTGCCGGAGCACGAGCGCTCGGCCGACAGCCACTCGCTGACCCTGCACAAGCCCATCCGCGTGCGGCGCGTCTCGCCGGACACCTATACGCTCAACGGCAGCCCCGCCGATTGCGCCCGCTTCGCCGTGCTCGAGATCCTCAAGGAGCGCGTCGACCTCGTCGTCAGCGGCATCAACCGCGGCTACAACCTCGGAGAGGACGTCATCTACTCGGGCACCGTCGCCGCCGCGATGGAGGCGACGCTGCTGCGCATCCCGTCGCTGGCGTTCTCGCTGGACCCCGACGGCGCCGATTACCGCCCCGCCGCCGCGTTCGCCCAGCGCCTCGCGCGGCAGACCCTGCACCGCGGACTGCCGCTGGGCGTCTGCCTCAACGTCAACTTCCCGGTCGCCCCGAAGGGCGGCTACAAGACGGCGGTGCCGGCCAAGCTCGGCCGCCGCATCTACGGCACCGACATCACGCGCCGCGCCGACCCGCGCGGCCTGGAGTACTTCTGGCTGGCCGGCCGGCAGGTCACGGGCGTCGACGAGCCCGGGACCGACGTCGCCGCCGTGTCGCGCGGCAAGGTGTCCGTGACGCCGCTCAAGATCGACAACACCGACGCCGCCGCCCTGCAGGGGCTGTCCGCGTGGAAATTCTAGCCGCGCTGCTCGCCCTGCTCGCTTCGTCGCCGGCGAGAGCGGCGGGCATCCCGACGCCCGCCCTGTCCTCGGGCGCCGCCGAGTCTCCGGCCGCGTCGACCGCTCCCGCCGCGGACGTCGAGGTCACGCTGAGCGCCGTCGGCGACATCCGCCTCAGCGGACCGATCGCCGAGATCGCCCGGGCGGACGGCGCCGGCGCGCCGTCCAAGGCGGTCAAGGACCTGCTCGCCGCCGACATCGAGTTCGCCAACCTGGAGACGCCGCTGACGCGGCGCGGGACGAAGACGCCCAAGACGTGGAACTTCCGCTCCGACCCGAAGGACATGAAGATCGTGCGCGCCGCCGGCGTCAACGTGGTGAACGTCGCGAACAACCACGTCTGGGACTACGGCCGCGACGGCTTCCTCGACACCCTGGGATATCTCGAGAAGGACGGCTGGACGTACGTCGGGGGCGGCCGCGACCGCGCGGCGGCCGAGGAGGTGCGGCTCTTCAAGTTCGAGGGACTCACCGTCGGGATCGTCGGCCTGACGAGCACCCATCCGGAGGCCGCGTGGGCCGGACCGTCGAAGCCCGGCGTGGCCTACAGCGACTTCGACCGCATGGCGGGGATCGTCGGCCGCGCCAAGGCGCGCTGCGACGTCCTCGTCGTCAGCTTCCACGGCGGCACGGAGCTGGCCGAGGACGCCAACGACATCCAGAAAGCCGTCGCGCACGCGGCCATCGACGCCGGCGCGGACCTGTTCCTCGGCCATCACCCGCACGTGCTCCAGCCGGTCGAGCTCTACAAGGGGAAGCCCATCCTGTACAGCCTCGGGAACTTCCTGTTCGTCTCGCCTCATGCGGAGACGCGCCCCGAGGTCATCGCGCGCGCGCGCCTGGCCAAGGACGGCGTGCGCCGGCTCGAGCTGATCCCGCTCGACGGGAACTGGGGCCGGCCCAAACCGGCCTCTCCCGAGATCGCGGCGGTCGCCCGGACCGATCTCGACCGCCTGGGGGCGCTCGAGGCCCGGCCCGACCTGATCGTCTTCCGCGCGCCGTCCCCCGCGGCCCCGGCTCCGGCCGCCAGCGCCGAGGCGGCCAAGTGAAGATCGCGCGCTGGAAAGGGTGCGCGCTGCTCGCGGCCGCCTACTTCGCGGTGGCCGCGGCCTCGCTGACGGTCGCCATCCCGCCCGGCTACTCGACCATCGTCTGGCCCGCCGCCGGGGTCGCGCTCGGCGGGCTGTGGGTCTGGGGCCTGGAGCTTTGGCCGGGCGTGCTCCTCGGCTCCTTCGCCGCCAACGCGCTCATCGTCGCGCACCGCTCGCATCCGGGGCCCGCCCCCTATCTCGTCGCGGTCTGGATCAGCGTCGGAGCCGCCGCCCAGGCGGTCGTCGCCGCGGCCCTCGCGCGCCGCGCCATCGGCCCCAGCGATCCGCTCGATCACGAGAGCGACCTGCTCCGCTTCCTCGTCGTCGGCGGTCCCATCGCGTGCATCATCTCGTCCGTGTGGGCCGTGATCGGCATGCGGCTCCTGGGGGCGATCGGGCAGGAGGAGATGATCTTCTCCTGGTCGAACTGGTGGATCGGGGACTCCATCGGCGTCGCCGCGGCGGCGCCGGTCGTGCTCCTCTGGACGGCCCGCCGAGCGGGTGACACGAGGCGCGGCCGCATCGCGATGACCGTGGCCCTCGCGGCCGTCATGGCCTCGGCCGCCGAGCTCCAGCAGTACTCGATCCGCGACGAGGAGCGCGGCGTGCGGGCCCGCGCGGAGCAGACGCTCCAAGACCTGTCCCTGACCCTGCGCGTCGGCCTCGCGGGCTATCTGGACGCGGTGCAGTCCGCCGCGGACTTCCTCGCCAACGCCGGCTCGGTCTCGCGCGCCCAGTTCGCGCGCTTCGCCGCCGGAGAGCTCGAGCGGCACCCCGGCATGCAGGCTCTCGAATGGCGGCCGCGCGTGCCGGACTCCGAGCGCCGCGCCGTCGAGGCGGCCGCGCGCCGCGACGGCTTCGAGGGCTTCGTCTTCAGCGAGATCCGCGACGGCCGGGTCGTCCCGCGGCAGCGCGCCGCCGAATACTTCCCGATCCTGTACGTCGAGCCGCTGCGCGGCAACGAGAAGGCGCTGGGACTCGACGTCTCCCGCATCCAGGAGCCCATCTCGGCGGCCGCCGAGCGCGCGCTCGCGAGCGGCCTGCCCACGGCCAGCGGAGGCGCCCGGCTGGTGCAGGAGACCGGCGGGCAGGTCGGCGTCGCCGTGATGACGCCGGTCCGGCGGCGCCCCGGCGCGGAGCCCGCGGGCCTGGCCGAAGGCGTGTTCCGCGTGGGGGACATGATGGAGGCGCTGCTCTCGGGCGTCGAAGCGTCCGCGCTGGGAGTGCGCGTCTTCGACGACACGCCGCCGGGCCCGCCCGAGCTCCTCTACGAGCGCGAGGGGGGGTCCCGGCGGACGTTCGCGCCCCTGTCGATGGCCGGCGACTTCGGCGGCCGGCGCTGGCGCATCGAGCTGCTGCCGAGCGCGGACTTCGAGAAGCACCCGCGCTCCACCCTGAGCTGGTTCGCCTCGTTCGGCAGCCTGCTGTTCGCCTATCTGATCGCCTGGGTGATCCTGACGCTCTACATCCGCGAGGCCGGCGGGCCCCCGGACGGCGCCCCCGGGCGCGCTTGAAGCCCCGGCGGGCGGAAAGCTAAGATAAGGGCGTGAACGGCCCCGGCCTCCTCAAGCGCATCCCTTTCCTCTCCGCGCTGGCTCCCGCGCACCTGCGCGACGTCTATCGCCTGGCGCGCGAGGTGAGGCTCGAGGCGGGGAGCAAGGTCTTCGCCAAGCGCGAGGACGCCGATGCGATGTTCATCGTCGTCTCGGGCCGCGTCAAGATCTTCACCGACTCCGCCGGCAAGAAGCGCAAGACCTACGCCTACTTAAAGGAGGGGGAGTTCTTCGGCGAGATGGCGCTCGTCGAGGACCTTCCGCGCACGGCCTCCGCGCAGGCCGTCGAGCCCACCCGCCTGCTCCTGATCCGCAAGACCGACTTCCAGCGCCTGCTCGCGCGCGACCCGCGCCTGGCGCTGTACCTTCTCAAGACCGTCTGCGCGCGCCTGCGCCGCGCCAACGAGGACCTCGAGAGCATGCTCTTCCGCAACATCCTCGGCCGCGTGGCCCAGGTCGTCCTCCAGCAGGCCCGGCGCTCCGGCGAGCCCTGGAAGGGCGAGGGCCTCGCGCTCAAGGAGCGCTTCACCCAGCAGGAGCTCGCGGACCTCGTGGGAACCACGCGCGAGCCGCTGACGCGGGCGCTCTCGTCCCTGCGCCGCGCCGGCCTCGTCGGCGTGACCGACGACGGCCGGTACGCCGTCCCCGAGCCCCGCAAGCTCGCCGGACTCTGCTCCAACGACTAGGCCGCAAAGGAACCCCGCCATGGACAACACGATGCGCACCCATTCCGCCGGCAGCCTGAACGCCGCCTCGATCGGACAGGACGTCCGCGTGGCCGGCTGGGTGCACTCGCGCCGCGACCACGGCGGCGTCTACTTCTTCGACCTGCGCGACCGCTCCGGACTGCTGCAGGTGGTCGTGCACCCGGAGAACGCGGCCGCCTTCCTCGCGGCGGGCAAGCTCGGCGCGGAATGGGTCGTCTCGATCAAGGGCAAGATCGGCCGCCGCCCGAAGGGCACCGAGAACCCCAAGATCCCGACCGGCGAGGTCGAGCTCACGGCCGACGAGGTCGTCGTCCTCAACACCTGCAAGGTCCTGCCGTTCGAGATCGACGAGCACGCGACGGTCAACGAGGAGGTCCGCCTCAAGTACCGTTTCCTCGACCTGCGGCGGCGCCGGATGCTCAAGAACCTCACGACGCGGCACACGATCGCGATGGCGGCGCGCAACGCGCTGGCCGCCGAGGGGTTCCTGGAAGTCGAGACGCCGATCCTGACCAAGGCCACTCCCGAGGGCGCGCGCGACTTCCTCGTGCCTTCGCGCCTCAACGCGGGACAATTTTACGCCCTGCCGCAGTCGCCTCAGATCTTCAAGCAGATGCTGATGGCCTCGGGCATCGAGAAGTACATGCAGCTCGGCCGCTGCTTCCGCGACGAGGACCTGCGCGCCGACCGGCAGTACGAGCACACGCAGATCGACGTCGAGATGAGCTTCGTGCGCGAGGAGGACGTCCACGCCGCCTGCGAGAAGATGATGAAGGCGATCTTCAAGGCCGCGATCGGCGTCGACCTGCAGACGCCGTTCCCGCGCCTGGACTACTTCGAGGCGATGCGGCGCTTCGGCTCGGACAAGCCGGACCAGCGCTATGGTTTTGAAATCGTCGACCTGACGAAGGAGCTCAAGGACTGCGGCTTCAAGGTCTTCGGCGGCGCGATCGCGGCCGGCGGCGTCGTGCGCGCGATCTCGTGCGAGACCGACTACTCGCGCTCGGAGATCGACAAGCTCACCGACGTCGCCAAGGTGTACGGCGCGAAGGGCCTGGCTTGGATCAAGTGGACCGCGGCGGGGCCCGAGACGCCGATCTCCAAGTTCCTGAAGCCCGAGGAGCTCGAGGCGATCAAGACGAAGACGGGCGCCAAGCCCGGCATGTACACGTTCTTCGCGGCCGACAAGGAGATCCCGGCGGCGACGGTGCTGGGCGCCATCCGCAAGGAGATCATCGCGCGCCTCAAGCCCCAGCCCTCGACGCCGTGGCACTTCTCGTGGGTCACGCACTTCCCGCTGCTCGAGTGGGAGCCGGAGGAGAAGCGCTGGACCTTCGCGCACAACCCGTTCACGCGCCCGCTCGACGAGGACGCGCCGAAGCTCGACAGCGATCCGGGCTCGGTCCGCTCGCACCAGTACGACCTCGTGCTCAACGGCGTCGAGCTCGCCTCGGGCTCGATCCGCAACCACTCGGGCGAGATGCAGCGCAAGATTCTGGGCCTGATGGGCTTCGACGCGGCGGAGCAGCAGCGGCAGTTCGGCCTGCTGCTCTCGGCGCTCGACTACGGCGCCCCGCCGCACGGCGGCTTCGGCCTCGGACTCGACCGCCTCACCGCGATCCTGTGCGGCGAGGACTCGATCCGCGACGTCATCGCCTTCCCGAAGACGCAGAAGGGCACCGACCCGCTCTCCGAGGCCCCCAGCACGGTCAAGGAGCGGCAGCTCAAGGAGCTGCACATCAAGGTCGACCTGCCGCCCGTCCCGGCGGCCGTTCCGGCGCCCGCGAAGGGCTGATCAGAACTTTCGCGGCGGCTTGACCTTCGCGTCCGGGCGGGGGAAAATCCGCGCGGGCGGCGACGGGGGCGCCTCATGGTCTCCTTCATCCTCCGGGGCGGGGCCGGCCGGTCTCGCGGCGGCTTGCTCCGTCGCGAAAGGGGCCATGACCAGCGCCGAGGGATCGCGGACGTTCAGCGGCGTGATCACGTCCTTCTCCGGATCGTCCACGGCTTTTCCTGGAGCGGCCGCGACGGAAGCGGGCTCGACGACCGCGAGCCCTTTCGCCGCGAGAGCCGCCGACGAAGGCCGCTGAGCGGTCCGCGCGGCCTGAGCCTCGAGGTTCCCGTGCCAGCGCCCGGCCTCGTAGCAGGCCGCGCAGAGAGCCAGCGCGGCGGCGACGCGGACGACCGAGCCGAGGGACAAGGAACGGCGCACGCGGTACGCGCCGCCGCCCCACGTCAGCGTCATGGTGAGGCCGCGTTCCGGAGGGGTGTTTTCCATCCCCTTAGGATGCCGCCGGGACCCCGAAAGTTCCACTAAAAGACGGTGAAAGCCGGGGAAAGCGCCGGATAAGGCCTAGGCCGCGGCGGTCTGGACGCTCGGCGCCGAAAGTCCGGGCGCCGGGGAATAGTCCGGATGGCGGGCGAAGAACTCTCGGAGGCAGTCCGCGAGAACTGCGTCCGTGGCCATCAGGTCGGCCGCCGCCGCGGGGTGCCGCTCGCGGCAGCCCGGGCAGGCCCACTGCTCGTCGAGACCCGTCGTCAGGCTCAGCGGCTGGACGCATTTCGCGCAGTGCGGCAGGCCCGAGGCGACGCCGGTCACGAGCTTCTCGTCGTCGC
Organism: Elusimicrobiota bacterium; assembly: GCA_035606075.1. Classification (GTDB taxonomy): domain Bacteria; phylum Elusimicrobiota; class Elusimicrobia; order UBA1565; family UBA9628; genus GWA2-66-18. The sequence goes on along the minus strand of DATNGC010000083.1, from coordinate 2,511 downwards.
TCGCCGTCAGCACGGGGAACCACAGCAGGCCGCGGCGCTCGAGACGGCACTCGAACTTGCGCAGGGATGAGGGCGTCGCCGGGGGCGGGACGGGCTGGGACGCCGCCGACAAGCGGCGCACGAGCACGGCGAGCTCCAGGCGCGAGGCACGGAGCTTGTCGGTCAGGATCGCGGCTTGGGCGGCGAAGGCGGCGGCGAGCACGGCGAGGATCGAGGCGAGGAGTATCATGCTCCCAGCGTAGCCCCGGCCGCCGGGAGCCGCAACGAAACAAAAAATAAAAAGCCCTCCTCGCGGAGGGCTTTTCTCGGATCTGGTGGACGTGACAGGGATCGAACCTGCGACCTCATCCTTGCGAAGGATGCGCTCTCCCAGCTGAGCTACACGCCCGACATGCTGGATTATGCCAAAAAGAGCGGCCGCCGTCCAGACGGTCAGCGCGCCGGGGCTTGCTGCCGCTGCTTCTGCTTCTCGAGCTTGCGCAGCTCGCGCTTGCGCTGCAGCCGCGCGTCGTTCTGCTCCTCGTTCGTCTCGGAGAAGATGTGGCCGCCCTTCGTGTCGGCGACGAAGTACAGGGCGCGCGTCTCCGCGGGCTTGAGCACCGCCATGAAGCTGTCCAAGCCCGGGCTGCAGATCGGCCCCGGCGGCAGGCCGGCGTGCTGGTACGTGTTGTAGGGGGAATCGATCTTCAAGTCGTCGCGGGACAGCCGCTTCTTCCAGACGCCGAGGGCGTACTGCACGGTCGGATCGGCCTGGAAAGGCATGTGCTTCTTGAGGCGGTTGAGGTAGACGGCCGCGATGATGGGGCGCTCCTGCGGCTGGATGGCCTCGCGCTCGACGATCGACGCGAGGACCAGCGACTGCTCGAGGTTCAGCCACGGCCGCGGGCTCGCGGCCTTGTACGCCGCGCCGATCTCCTTGTCGAAGGCGTCGGTCATCTGCGCGACCGAGCGCTCCACGCCGTAGCCGGGGGGGAAGTGGTAGGTGGACGGGAACAGCCGCCCCTCGAGCTTCTTGAGCTTCACGTACGCCTCAAAGTCGTTCGCGTCGGCGACGCCGTCGGCGGCCAGGCGCTCCGCGATCTGGCTGGCGCGGAAGCCCTCCGGGATCACCACCTTGACGTCGTCGGTCAGGCCCAAGGTCAGCTTGCGCACGACCACGGTCGGCCACTCGTGGACGCGCAGCGTGTAGGTCCCCGGCTTCAGGTGCCGGTCGAAATGCGTGACCTTCAAGAGGACGCGGAACACGAAGACGGAGGCGACCACGCGCTTCTCGCCGAGCAGCTCCGAGGTCTGGCGCGCGGACAGGCGCTCCGGGATGTCGACGCGGACCGGCTCGCCCGGGAGCAGGACGAGGAAGAAGGCCGCGAGGATCCCGGCGGCCGCGAGCGCGGCGAGAGCGGCCCGCTTCACGCGCGGCGGTTCTCCGCCCGGCGCAGGACCGCGCGCACGCGCGCCAGCAGCTCGTCCGCCTTGAACGGCTTCACGACGAAATCGTCCACGCCGAAATGCAGCGCCTCGAGCTCCTCGTCGGCGGTCTGCTTGACGGTCAGCATGAGGACCGGGGTGTCCTTGAGGGCCGGGATCGCGCGCATCGCGCGGCAGAACTGCTCGCCGTCCATGCGCGGCATCATCCAGTCGACGAGCACGACGTCGGACGGCGCGGACTTCAGCAGTTCCAGGCCCTCGGCCCCGTCGCCGGCGGCGCGGACCTCGCAGCCCGCCCCGCGCAGGACCTCCGAGATGATGACGCGGTAGTCCTCCTCGTCGTCGATGACCAGCGCCTTCGTCGCCATATGCCTCCGGGAATTACTCCGCGACCTTCAGGGAGAACGAGATCTTGGTCCCCTGCGCGGGGACCGAGCGGACGTCGAGACGCCCGCCGTGCTGATCCACGATCGACTTCACGATGTAGAGGCCGAGCCCCGTGCCCTTGGGCCCCGACACGCCGTCCATCACGTTGCGGCCTTGGGAGAACGGCTTGAAGAGCCGGGCCTGATCGGCCGGCGCCATCCCTCGGCCCGTGTCGCCCACGGAGACCTCCAGCCAGCGCTGGCCGCCGTCCTGCAGCGGCGCGGCCTCGATCCAGACCCGGCCGCCCGACGGCGTGAACTTGAGCCCGTTGGCGACGAGGTTGACGAGGATCTGACGGATGCGGTCCGCGTCGCCCAGGACGGGCGGCTCGCCGTTCACGCGGTTCTCGATGGCCACGCCCTGCGCCTTCGCCTTGGCCTCGAAGAACTGCGCGACCTCGGCCGCGATCGGGCCGACCTCGACGCGGCGCAGGACGCACTCCATCTTGCCCTGCTCGATCTTGGCCACGTCGAGCAGATCGGTGATGAAGCGGTTGAGCCGGTGCACGTTGGCCTCGATGCGGTTCAAGTACTCCGTGGCCAGCTCCATGGAGGCCCGGTCGCCCTTGGCGGTCTTCTCGCGGATCAGGGGCAGGAAGCTCTCGATGGCGCCCAACGGCGAGCGGAGCTCATGGGTGACGGAGGAGACGAAGTTCTTCTT
>DATNGC010000082.1:0-27624 GCA_035606075.1 Elusimicrobiota bacterium | reverse complement strand
TCGGCGTTGGAAGCGATCATGTCCTGGCCGGCGCGGGCGGCCGGGGCGGAAACGCCCAGCATGCGGCGCATGGCCTGGTTGGCCAGGATCGGGGCGAAAGCGGGGTCGTTCTGGACCGCCTTGAGCAGGGCGACCTCGTGGCCGTCCTTGCGGGCCTTGTCCATGGCCATGTTCAGGTTCGACATGGCCTTGTCCTCGTCGTGCATCTTGAGGCGCAGGCGGGCGGCGTGCAGAGGGATCAGAGCCTTGTTGGGCGCAAGCCGCAACGCCTGCTTGTAGTCCTCCAGGGCCTTGTCGTTGGACTCCACGGCCTCCTCGCACAGGGCGAGGCTGAAGTACAGGCGGGAGGCGTCGGGCAACTCCTGGAGCTTCGGGTCCAGAGTGATCGCCATGCCGTAGGCGTCGATGGCGGACTGGGCGTCGTCGCGGTCGGCGGTCTCCACCGAGCCCTGCTTGAAGCCGCGCTGGTAGTGCGCCCAGCCCAGGAGGAAATAGGTCGAGACCGAGCCCTCCTTGCGCACGGCCTTGTTGAGGCTCGTGATCGCCGCGGAGTACTCCCCGCGCTGCAGGTCGCCCAGGCCCTCCGACATCAGGGCCTTGACCTCCGGGTTCATCTTCACGGAGGCGGCCTTCTTGTGCTTCTTGACGGCGGCGCCGGCCGGAGGGGTGGCGAGCAGGAGGGCGGCCAGAACCGCGGCGGAGACGTTGGTCGTCGTCTTCATGGTTTGTTCCCTCACGCCTACAGTATAGGCATCCGTGGAGACGGTCACGAGGGCAGGAGGTCCCGAATCCGTCTAGGCCCAAGGGCCTATGTGGGCGCGCCTGCCGAAATTGCTATACTGCGCACCCGCTGGTGGCCGTAGCTCAGCTGGTTAGAGCGCCGCGCTGTGAACGCGGAGGTCGGGGGTTCAAGTCCCCTCGGTCACCCCAGCTTTTTGTCTTGACAAATGTCAGGACACATATTATACTGTTCTCGAGGGTCCAAACATGACCAAAGTCCTCGAGCGTTGGGATAAGTCGCTGCAGCGGGTCCAGAAGGAATTGGAGTTGTCGCAGGAGGACTTGGCCCGCGTCCTCAACGTCAGCGCGCGCAATTTTGCGCGCTGGCTCTCCGGGCAAGTCGAGAATCCCGGCGAGGCCCATCTCCAGAATCTTCAGGAGATCGAGGCCATTGTCGATGAGGCCCGGAAGGCGCTGAAGCCGGACTTGGTACCCGTATGGTTCCGGACGCCCAATCCGACCCTCGCCGACCTGCGTCCGCTGGATCTTCTGGCGAGCCGCCCCGGACAGGTCCGAGTGCGGGCGCTTCTCGGTTCCATCCGCTGGGGCCTCCCGGTTTGAGCCCGCAGTCGTGGGATACCAAGCTTAAGTCTCTCCCGCGCGCCCGTATCAAGGGCCGCTATTTCCGAATGGTTCGGGAGGATGATGCCGAGGACATCCTCTCGACCGGCCCGAGCTTCGCCTACGGCGGGCGATACAACAAAGCTGGGGAGTTCGGGGCTCTGTACTTAAGCGACGATTCGCGGACTTGTTATCTGGAGAAAATGAAGCAGGTCGGCGGAAAAGAGGAACTCCTTCCTCCTCAGGCTATCGGAGTCATCGAAGTCAACATCCCGGGAGCGCTCGATCTGACGGCAGAAAGGACTTTGAAGGGCTTGGCGATCTTGGAGTCTTCTTTGATGGACTTGCTCGATCGGACTCTCCCCCAGGCGATCGGCGAAGCCGCTCATTCCTCCGGCGTCCACGCGCTGCGCGTCCCTTCGGCTCTGGCTGCCGGAAAGAACCTCGTCATCTTTGACGAGGCTCTGACCCACAAGGATTGCGAGATCCGACTGCTCGAAATTCAGAAGTGGAAGTTCTAGCGTCTGGATCGTCGACGCCAACGATCGGCGAAGACCTCTGCGTCTTCATTCCAGATGAGCGCTTCGCGCCCGACTTTCCGCGCGCGCAGCTTCGCGCTCAAGATCGCGTTCATGACTTGCCGATGGGAGCAGCCGGCTAGTTGCGCGACTTCCGACGCCGTGAGTTCCTTTCGGATCATTCGATCCTCCCGGCGAGAAAAAAAGCCCGCGCCTAATCGCGCGGGCCGCATCACCCTTCCGCTTTAGGCGCCCTGTAGGCCGGGGCCAAGTTGGAGCTTAAATCCTCGCCACTGTCAGTTTACCAGGCGCGACCGGAGGTTTCCAGTGCGGGATTCTTCGGCGATTCGCAGGGACTCCTGGTGCGACTGATCGCGCTCGAAAAACACGGAAACGGATTCCGTCATGATTGTTGTCCTTCGGGCCTGATGCAGTCGTCCCACGAGTAGCCCGCTCTGCTCATCGCCCTTTTGGCGGCTGCGAGAGCCTGCGGCCTCTCCGAGTAGTCGCGTAGCGGCACTCTCGGAGCCTTGCGCATGCGGTCGGTCAGGTCCTCGGCCCGATCGGCCAGGAGCCGGTCGCAGGCGTCGTAAAACCCGCCGGCCTTCTCTTCTAGAGGGTTGTGGCCCTTTAGGATGAAGCGCACCGCGCGCACGATCTCGGGCGTCGGGCGCGGCATGAAGAGATTCGCGAGTGCGGCATGATCCGTCCGCAGTTTGTTGGCGAGCTCGAGCGGCGCGCCGGGCAAGCCGTGCAGCGCCGGCAGAAGGATCGTCTCTTCCATCCCGATGTGCCTCAGTAAGCCCTCGCGGAGCTCCCCAAAGGTCGCCAGATCAACCTCGGCGCCGGTCAGGCTCCGCGCAAGCAGGCCGTCGAGCCGCTCATGGTCCGCGGTTAGGAAACGTCCGATGGGTCCCATGGCCTCAGGCGCCTTGCTCGCTAGACTTGCCCTCAACCCGCGCGAGGAATAGGAGCATCTTGAAGCGCTCGACCGCCTTTACGGCGTGCGGGATGCCGCTCGGCATGACAAGCATCTCCCCTGCTTTGAGCCGGTGGGGTTTGCCGGCCAGAGTGATCTCGGCCTCTCCATCGAGGACGAGGATGAGCGCGTCGAACGGTGCGCTGTGTTCGCTCAGACCTTCCCCTTTGTCGAAGGAGAAGACGGTCGCCGAACCGGTCTGCCGAGTGATCAGGGACTTGCTGACGACCGAGCCTTTCGCATACGGTGCGAGAGTTGCGACATCTAAGACTTCGCTCATGAGGATTGCCTTCTTAGTGCAACGACTTGGCCGGCCCAAAGGCGTGCACGTGGCGTGGCCATAGTTCCCTCTACTTCCTGGCCAGCCGCTCGCGAAGCACGACTGCATCGTTGTGGACTACGTCTCTGGCCCCGAAAACCAGGGTCACGACCTTATGCGCGCGCTCGAGGCTTCTGATCTGATCGAACAGCGCGCCCTTCCGATCGAGTTCGCGGCCGTACTTGGTCTGAAAGTCGTGCCACTTCGCCGGATCGTGGCCGAAGCTCTTTCTTAGCTCCGTGCTGGGCGCGATCTCCTTGAGCCAAAGCCCCACCCTCGCCTTGTCCTTAGAAAGACCGCGCGGCCAGAGCCGGTCAATGAGGACCCGAAAGCCGTCGTCTTTGTCAGGGGCGTCATACACTCGCTTGATCTTGATCATGGCGCTTTAAATCTCAGGGATCAGATCGAAATACTCGTCGTCTTCGTTCTTGCCGCCGTGGCCGAGCCCGACCGTCTTCTCGGTCGTCACGAACTCGATGGCCTTGATCCACTTCACCATCTTGTAGCCCAGCTGGTTTTCCACCCGCAGACGCAATGGCGCTCCGTAAACCGGCCCCAGCGGCTTGTCGTTCATCTGGTAGGCCAGGAGGCATTGCCCCTGAAGGAGGTTCTCGACGCGCTGCGTGTCGTAGTAGTCGCCGCCGTAAAGCCCTTCCCCGAACGAGTAGAACACGCAGACCTTCGCTTCGGGATGCGGACGGACGAGCTCGACGAGCTTAGCCATCGGCAGGCCACCCCACTGCGCGATGCCGGACCAGCCTTGGATGCAGTGGTGCATGGTGATGTGCTCGACTCTGCCCAGCGTCCTCAGGTCATCGAGCGAAAGCTCGACCTGCTTTTCGACGAGCCCCCCGACCTTGAGGCGAAAATCCTTGAAGCCTCCGGCCAGTAGCGCTCGCCATTGCAGCGATTCCGGCATCTTCCCGTTGGGCCAGAAGTATGGCGAAATGTCCTTTCGCGAATAGCCTGCCCGCGTCGCCAGGTGCTCGAAGAGCAGCGGCCGCATCACGTTGTTGTGGACCCAGCGCACCACATACTGCATGGTCCGCTGATGCCGCCACGCCGTCCAGTGGGCCATGCAGCAGGCCAGGACGACGGACGCGATGCCGGCCGATGCGATCCATAGGCCTAGCCAACCCGGGCCTCGCAGGCCAAGAACGATGCCGTTGAGATTTTTCCCCAGGCCCGTCGCGAAAACGACGCTGACGTGAACCAGCAGGAATGCGACATAGCCGGCCATCAGGGTAAAGTGGATCGACCGGGCGAACTGGCGGCCCCCGAAGATTTTCGGATACCAGGGAAAACGCCCGACGATCGACGGAGACATGGCCATGCCCGTCAAAAAGGACAGCGGCGCCATCACGAAAACGACGCCGAAATAGCTGAGCTGCTGGAGCGGGTTATAGCGGTAAAGGATGCCCGTTTCGCTCGCCGGGATGTGGAGGTTGGCATAGTTGACGAAGGTCGCCCACGCCTCGGGAACCAAGTGCCACGACGTTGGCACCAAGCGCTTCCATTGGCCCGTGGAAAGCAGGAGAGCCATGTAGACGGTTCCGTTCAAGAACCAAAATAAGGCGGGCAGAAAGTGCCAATGCCGGGCGACGCCGATCGTATGGCGATAGCCGGGCAAGGCGAACCACGGCGAGATGTATCGGGCGTCCTCCTTGGCCGTCCAGACTTCGGCCGTCGGCACGGCGACGGGAGTGAACCGCAGCCATTCCGTGCCGGGCACGCAGTCGTCCTTCGTGTAAAGCCGCGGATGGTCCATCGCGACCGAGAGTCCGCTGCGAATCAAAAGGGTCAAGAGGAGAAAATTGAGGTAGTGCGCCAGGCGCAGCCACCCCGGAAACGCGAGGGGCGTGCCGCCCGAAGGAGATTCAGGAAGGCGCGGCAACCCGAGGAAAAGTCGCTGTGCCCAGGCGCAGACCAAGGGTAGCAGCGCCAAAGCGATGAGGACCCCGAGAATTGGCGGCCAGGCCCAGACGAAAAATTTACGGTCCTCCGGATAATGAACCGGGTTCTCTTTTGGGTTCTCGATCTTGCCCGAGCTTGTCACCGCTATACCCATACGAAATGCCGCGGTCGTGGGCAAGGATGCCGAAGAGAAGGCCTGATGTAGCAGGAAACAAAGAAATTACAGTTGAGCCGTTGTCGGCGCAACCCAAGCCTTAGTAGCGTAGGAAGCGCACCATGACTTTGCGAGCGAAGCTGCTGGCTTTCGTCCTTCCGTACGCCGCCGTGACCGTCGGCCTGATCACGGTGTTCGGCTATTTCGCCGCGCGCGGAATCCTCGTCAGCGACGTCGAGGCGAAGTCGCGGGCGATCGTCGTCGGTTACGACAAGTTTAGGACGATCGTCAACGGCCTGCGTACGCGCAATCCCGTGATGCTGCGAATGCCGCTGACGGAATTGACCTCGGGCGGGGCGCTCAGCGCCGCCGCGCTCGATCCGGACGGGCGCGTCATCGCGCACTCGAATCGGCTCGAGGAGGGCAAGACGTCGTCTTTGCCTCCCTTTGAGCAGCGCCGCCGCCGGGAGCCTATACCGGAAAGAGTCACCGTGAGCGGCCGGCCCGCGATCCGGACGACCCTGCCCGTCTGGACCGAGCCCGGCCTTAATCAGCCGAGCGTCGAGCTTGGCTCCATCCAAGTCACCCTCCCGCTCCAAGCCACCCTCGTCACGGCGCAGCGGCTCTCCGTGGAGCTGCTTGGGATCATCCTCGGAGTCATCGCCATCGCGACCGCCTTCCTATTTTGGGGGCTCCGCTGGCTTCTGAGGCCGGTCTCGGAGCTGGCCGAGCTGACCGCGCGGCTCAGCTCAGGCCCGTTCGGACAGACCATCGCCGTTCGCTCGAACGACGAGCTCGGAGAGCTCGCGCGGCGCTTCAACGAGCTCAGCCGGCACTTGGCCGAGACCGCCATATCGCGGGATTTCTTCGAGGCCGTGATCGAGGAAGTCCTCAATGGGATCATCGTCACGGACGCGGGAGGCCGCATCACGCTCGCCAACCAAGTCGCCGCCGATGTCTTAGGACGAACGCCCGGGGAGCTCGTCGGAGCCCCCGTCCGGAAGTTCATCGTGCGGAGGTCATTAAAAGGCCACGGGGGACCGCGCCGTTTCTCCGGCGAAGCCAGCCTGATCGGCGCGGCCGGGACGATACCCGTGCTCGTCGGCGTCTCGCGTTTGCGATATCGCGGAGGGCAACGAAGCCTCATCGTATCGTTTCGCGACATCTCAACCCTCAACCGCGCGAAGAGTGATCTAGCGGATGCGAACAGGGAACTCGAGGCATTCAGCTACGCGGCGGCTCATGATCTCAAGACGCCGCTGAGAACCATCACCAACTATTCCGATCTCGTGCTAGGACAACCCGCGGCCCTTGGGGACCCGCTGATGGCAGATCGTCTCGGACGAATCCGCTCCGCGGGAAAGAGGATGGCCGAGCTTATAGACGCGCTTCTTCTCTTTTCTCGCGTGACTCGGAAGGAAGCCGCCCGGACGAGCGTATCCCTGAGCGCCATCGCGCGCGAAGAGGCTCAAAAGCTCGCGGCGGCGGACGCGGGAAGAGCGGTCAAGACCGACATCGAACCGGCCCTAGACGATCTTGGCGATGAGCAATTGATCCGGCTTCTCCTGAGGAACCTCCTGAGCAACGCGTGGAAGTTCACCTCCCGCTCGCGCGCGCCGAAAGTCCAATTCGGGCGGGAGAAGGTAGACGGCGCCTCGGCCTATTACGTCCGCGACAACGGCGTCGGCTTTGATCCCCGGTATCTGTCAAAGATCCTGGTGCCGTTCGAGAGGCTGCACGATCCGGCCGAATACCCGGGAAGCGGCGTGGGCCTGCCGCTCGCCGAGCGCATCGTCCGCAAGCATGGAGGCAGTTTCTGGGCTCAGTCGCGGCCCAATGAAGGCGCCACCTTCTATTTCACGCTGCATCGGCGCTTGGCCGCGAAAGAAAGACAAATGAGACAGGCGGACCCGCGCGATGTCTGAGCAAGTCGTGCTTTTCGCGGATGACAATCCCGACGATGTGGATCTGACGCTGCTCGCGCTCCACGAGATCGGCTTCCCTTACAAAGTGATCGTCGCGCGCGACGGCGAGGAGGCGCTGGATTACCTCTTCTGCCGAGGAGCTTATGCGAACCGCGACTCCTCGCAATTGCCGGCTCTCATTCTTCTCGACGTCCGGATGCCTAAGGTGGACGGCCTACAGGTGCTCGAGGGGGTCCGGGCCTCGCCCGTGTGCAAGAACACGCCGGTCGTCATGCTCACTACGTCTGATGAGCCAAGGGACCGGGCGACGGCAGAGCGGCTTGGCGCGAGTCTTTATCTCAAGAAGCCCCTGGCATTCCCCGACTTGTGCTCTCTGCTTGGGAAACTTCAGACTCTGATTCCACCACGCCGCTAGTCGCGTCCAGTCGACTGCCGGCCCGCACTCTTCTTCTTAGGCGCCGACTTTAGGTAGCGGTCTAGCTCCCCATTGAGCCCAAAGCGGCGGCGCAGCCGATCACGCACGGCGGCGTCCGGCTTGGTTAGATCAGCTTCGTACCGGATGACCGTATAGCAATGCACCTTGAGCGCCTTCGCCAACTCCTTGAGCTTGAGGCCTCTTCTCGCGCGGAAGTTCTTCATCCAGCTGCCGAAGGTGGTCGGTGGAATCAGAAAGTCGTAAGGATCGCCTTGAGCCTCGGGGAAGGTTTCCTTGAAGCGGGCGGCCAGATGTGGCAAAATCCTCCCCAGGACCCAGGGCTGCATCTTGCGCGTCTCGTTGCGCTGAAGACGGGCGATGACGTTGTGACTGACCCTGCTGCTCTTGCTGAGGTCCTCGATGGTGAAGTGCAGGCGCTTTCGCATGTAGCGCAGCCTTTCCCCCGCCGAGGCCTTCGTGGGATCGGGCAGGACGAAATAGACGGGTTTTACGCGTCTGTTCAGCCCGAATTCGTTACCCGCTAGATTCCTTCTGGGACCCCAGTTTCTCTCGATTGAACCTCGTAAATCCCCTTATTTTTTAAGGATTTTACGGGGTTCTAATCGTTTATGGGAGGGCCCTAACGGCCGCGACGGCGATGACGCCGTCGCGGCCGTCCTCAGGCGCCTCTTCGGTTCAATCCTTCACCGCCCCCCGGTCGGAGACGGGAAACCTCAGGGAGTCCGTGTACGGCGAGGACTTTCCCGCCATGGTTTTCCTCAGCGTGCTGCGCATGTAGTCCCGGGCGGAATCGACGTCGCGCTTGCCCTTCACGATCTCGTCGGCCAGGTTCAGCGCGAGGATGTTGGCCTCCTCGCTGTCGGAGCGCGCCGACATGGTTCCGGCGGCCCGGTCGACCGACAAGCCGGGATAGAATTTAGTGAGCTCTCCCGCCTTGTCCTGCGGCACGTCGTACTGAACGGTGTTCTCCACGATATCCCTGTGCGTCGTGGGGAAGTCGTCCGTCGCTCCCTCGCGGAACAGCCGGATCTGCGTCCATTTGCCGTGATCGTTCCAGACGAGGCGATCGCCGGTGGCGGCGTCGGGCGGCCCGTACTTGTCGATCAATTTCTTCGCGGTCACCTTCGAGTTCGCGGGCCAAGACTTCGTGATGCCCGCCGCGTCCTGCTGCGAGCCCGGATTCGCTCGTTCGGACTGCGTCGGCGTCCCTTGCGGGGCGTCCGTCCTCGGCCGTTCGGACTGAGCCGGATCGGTCATGCCGGGATCCTGGACCTGCGCCAGCACGGGCAATGCGAGCGTCATCGCGGCCAACCCGACCCAACGGATGTTTCGGTTCATAAGCGCCTCCTTCGGGGGGCAGGCATAGTATGGCGCGTCGGCGCGCGTCGGCGCGGTAACCGTATTATTGACGAGAAGCGGCGCCGGGAATCCGACGAAAGATCACGTCTGCCCGTGCGCCGGCTATCCGACTCGATGGTGGAGAACTTCCTCCATCAGTCTTGAAATCCTCCGCACGACGACGTCGAACTCGGAGAGGTCGACTGGCTTGATGATGTAGTCCACCACGCCTAGCTCACGCGCGCGGACCTTATCGCTCTCCTGGCTCGACGAGGTCAAGATGCTTACCGTAAGGTTGGAAAGCCTGGCGTCCGAGCGTATCTGCTCCAAAAACTCCAGGCCGCTAACTCGCGGCATGTTTATATCCAGCAGGATCAGCGCAGGCAGATTGCCTGGACTTTTTCCGCGCAGAAAGCCGAGGGCATCAGCGCCGTCGCACGCCACCTCGACCTCATACGGGAAGCGATTGGATTTAAACGCAATCATCGTCAGGTTCACATCGTCGGGATTATCCTCGACCAATAGCACGAAAGGTTTGTGGGGCATAGCTCTTTGTTCAGCATACAGCGACGGGTGGTTCCGCTCAATAGTCGGCATGTAAATCAAAAAAGGGCCTTTTTTGCGCGAGCGTGGATTCGTCATCGCGCCAAAGGCAGCGGTCGCGGTCATTTTCCGAGAGTAAAGCTGAAGGTGGCGCCGCCGCCCGGCGTCCCCTCGGCCCAAATCGTGCCGCCATGCCGCTGAACGATCCGTTGAACCGTGACCAATCCGATGCCGGTCCCCGGGAACTCCTTCTCGTCGTGCAATCGCTGAAAGACGCCGAACAATTTATTGACGTAGGCCATGTCGAAGCCGACCCCGTTGTCCCGCACGAAGAATACATCCCGCCCCTCTTCGATGGAGCGCCCGACTTCAATGACCGCCTGGGAGGAATGGCGAGTGAATTTCCAGGCGTTGTCCAGGAGGTTGCGCAGGGCGATCTGGACCAATGCCGCGTCTCCGACCGCTCTCAGTCCCTTCGCGATGACGAATTTCACCTGGCGATCCGGCTGTTGGCCCTTTAGCTCGACCGCAATCGCGTCGGCCTCGGCGCTGAGGTCGATCGGCTCCTTCTTGACTTCCTTCCTCGTCAATCGGGCCAGCTCCAACAGATCGTCGATCAGCTTGGCCATGCGCTTGCTCGCGTTGATCGATTGTTGCAGGTAGGAATTCAATTCCGCATCCGATATCCTGGCCAATACGAGTTGGCTGTAGCTGACGATGCTCCGGATCGGAGTCCGCAAGTCATGGGCGACCGAATAACAAAAGGTCTCCAGCTCCTTATTGGCGGTGGCCAGCTCCTGCGTGCGATCGACGACCTTCCGCTCGAGCTCGGCGTTGTATGCCTCGATGACTTTCACCGCTTTCTTTCGGTCGGTGATGTCGAGGATCGACAGAAGGATCGTCCTACCCACCCCCCCCCAGTCCAGCACGCGCCCATTGAGCAGCACGGCGCGCGGGCCGATTTTCTCGAAGTCATGCTCGACCTCGAAGTTCGTGACGGACTTCTCGCGCGGGAGGATCTCCTGAAGGAGCGTGCGGAGCAAGGGAATATCCCATTGCCCATTGCCGAGCTCGTAGATGAGGTGGCCTTCCGTCTCCGCCATGCCGACCTGGAAGGCGTCGCAGAACGAGCTGTTCGCCTTCCGCACGCGCAATTCGGCATCGAGGATCAGCAGCGGCGGAACCGTGTCGGTGATCGCCTCGGCCTTCTGCAGCGCCCGTTTGAGGTCGGTGATGTCCACGATCGTCATCACCGCGCCGTCGACCTTGTTGTCGAGAGTCAGATAAGGCCTCGCCCGCAGCGAATACCAGCGGCCTGAGAAATCCCTGACCTCCCGTTCCTGGGGACTCAGCTCGGCGATGACCTCCAACGCCAGCGTCTCAAGGTCCGGGAAATCCAGAGTGCTCTTGACCGCGCTCAATGGCCGGCCTACGTCGCTGGCCATCAAGTTGAACAGCTTCTTGGCCGGCGGGTTGAACCGGTGGATGCAAAGGTCGCGGCCGAGGAGGATGATCGCCATATCGACGCTCATATGGAGATTGTTCAAGTCGGCGGTGACCTTGGTCAGCTCCGCGTTGCGATGGGACATCTCGTCGTTGACCGTGGTCAGTTCCTCGTTGGTGGACTCCAACTCTTCCTTCGATGTCTCGAGCTCCTCATTGATGCTTTGAAGCTCCTCGTTGCTCGACTGCACTTCCTCGCTGGACGCCTGCAATTCTTCATTGGCGGCCTCGTACTGCTCCTGGACGGTCTGGAGGTAGTCGCGCGTTTCGGCCAGTTCCGCTCTCAGACGCGTCGCATCGCGGCCCTCGACGCGCGGCGGCGCCTCAAGGCTTCCGGCCTGGGCGGCCGCGACGGCCTGCGCCTTGGCTCCGCGCAGGGCGGCCGATTCGAAAAAAACCAGGAAGCAGCGATCCTTGACGTTCTTGAGCGGCAAGACCTTGATGTTCATCTTGTGAGAGCGCCCGTTCTGATCGATATGGACGGCCGCTTTGTTCACGCGCCGGTACTCCTTCCTCGCCTTGTTGACGGCCGAACGCAGCGGCAGCAGCAAGTTCTCGCGGGCCATCTTCAAAAGATTGAAGCTCGCATTGCCGCGCGGCGGCTTGAGGTAGGGGCTGGTTTCCCCGCGGAATTGCAAGATCTCCATGCCGTCGTTGATGAGAACCCCGGGCACGGAGTACTCCGCCAACGCGACCCGGTCGGCTTCTCGTTGAACGTTGAATCCGCGCGTTTCCAGGGCCGGTCGAGTCGTCGGCGCCGGCTTGCCGGCGCGCTTGCGGAAGATGGGAAAGGGCGCGGTCATCGGACGCGCCGGAGCCGGAAGCTTGAGGTAGATCTTGTGTTTTCGGTCGACGGGCGAGAACAGGTCGGTGAGGGTGGCGATCGTTTCCGACGCCCCGAGGAATAAGGCGCCGCCCGGCTTGAGGGCGTAATGGAATGAAGAGATGACCTTCTTCTGGACCTCCGGCTCGATGTAGATCAGCAGGTTCCTGCAGCTGAGAATGTCCATCCGCGAGAACGGAGGATCGGCTATGACGTTATGACTGGCGAAGACGCATATCTCGCGCAGCGACTTGACGGCGCGGTAAGCCCCATCCTCTTCGACGAAGAAGCGGCGCAGCCGCTCGGCGGACAGTTCCTGGACCGCGGCTTTGGTGTAGAGGCCGGCGCGCGCCTTTTCAAGCAGAGCGTCGTTGAGGTCGGTGCCGTAGATCTGCAGCGGGACCTTGATCTTGTGGCCCATGAACTCCAAGAGCGACATCGCCAGGGAGTAAGCCTCCTGGCCGGTGGAGCAGCCGGCCACCCAGACGCGAATCGGATCATCCGGCTTTCTGGCCTTGAACAGAGGCGGGAAGCACCGCCGCTCCAGAGCCTTGAAGGACTCGGGATTCCGGAAGAATCCAGTGACGCCGATGAGCACGTCCTGGTAAAGGGCGTCGCGTTCCTTGAGATCCGCCCGAAGGCGGGCGGAATAGGACTCGAGGGACTTCAGCTTGAGCAATATCATGCGCCGAGTGATGCGGCGCTGAAGCGTCGCGGGCTTGTAGAGCGAAAAGTCCACGGTGGTATGCTCGCGAAGCAGCTGGATGATCTGTCCAAAGGACTTCTCGGATTTGCCTTTGCGGGCTCCGACGCGCTTCGACGCTTCGCCCGTCCGCTCGTCGACCCCGAACGACGGCTTGGGGTGGCGGGAAATCCGCGCCAATTCCGCCGCGATCGACTTAGGCGAAAGGATGAAATCGACGCAGCCCGCGTCGATCGCGCTGCGCGGCATGCCGTCATACTTGGCGGACGCGTCTTGAGCGAACGTGATTCCGCCCTCGGCCTTGATGGCCTCCAGCCCGAACGTTCCGTCGGTGGCGGTTCCCGACAAGATGACTCCGATGGCGAACTCGCCCTGGTCCGCGGCGAGCGATTGGAGGAATGTGTCCACCTCGTGGCGCGCGCCGCTCTCTTGGCGCGGCCCGAGTCTCAGAACGCCTTTGGCGACCTTGATATAGGTATTCGGCGGAATGATGTAGACGTGGTTCGGCATGACGGGCGTGCCGTCAATGGCTTGGCGCACCGGCATCGAAGTGGTCTTGGCCAAGAGCCCCGTCAGAGCGCTCTCGTGCTTCGGGTCTAGGTGCTGCACCAGCACGAAGCCGAGTCCGCTGTCGGGCGGCAGACTCGCAAGCAGCTGCGTGAACGCCTCAAGTCCGCCGGCGGAGGCGCCGACGCCGACGATCGGGAAGGGCTTCATATGGCCGCGAATCATTTCTCCAAGTTGCAATGGTAGTTTGTTAAGAGGGAATTCTTACGTAAAGCTTTTGTGTCGGGGATGACCCATCCGGGAGCCTCCGGACCTCGTTCGCGTGCCCTCAAATCTCCGGGATCAGGTCGAAGTATTCGTCGTCCTCGTTCTTGCCGCCGTGTCCGGCGCCGACCGTCTTCTCGGTCTCCACGAACTCGATCGCCTTGATCCACTTCACCATCTTGTAGCCGAGCTGGTTTTCGACTCTCAGCCGCAGCGGCGCGCCGTAGACGGGCCCCAGCGGCTTGTCGTTCATCTCGTAAGCCAGCAGGCATTGTCCTTGGATCAGATTGGCGACGCGCTGGGTGTCGTAGTAGTGCCCCCCGTAAAGGCCGTCCCCGAACGAGTAGAAGACGCAAACCTTCGCTTCCGGGCGCGGGCGCACGAGTTCCATGAGCTTGGCCATCGGAAGGCCGCCCCATTGGGCGATGCCGGACCAGCCCTGGATGCAGTGGTGCATCGTGATGTGCTCGACTTCGCCCAGCGCCCTGAGCTCCTCGAGCGACAGCTCGACGGGATTTTCCACGAGGCCGGTCACCTTAAGTCTGAAATGCTTGAAGCCGCCCGCCAAGTGCGCGCGCCATTCCGGCGATTCGGGCATCTTCCCGTTGGGCCAAAAGTAAGGCGAGATGTCCTCGCGCGAGTAGCCGGCACGGGTCGCTAAGTGCTCGAAAAGCAGCGGACGCATCACGTTCTCGTGGACCCAGCGCACGAGGTATTGAACTTTCCTCGGATGCCGCCACGCCGTCCGGTGGGCCAAGCCGCAGGCGAGGACGACGGAGCCGATCCCGGCGAGCGCGATCCAGAGGCCCAGCCAGCCCGGGCCGCGAGCGCCGAGCACGATGCCGTTCAGGTTTCGGCCGAGGCCCGTCGCGAAGACGACGCTCACGTGAACGAGAAGGAACGCGACGTAGCCGGCCATGAGGCTGAAATGGAGCGACCGGGCGAACTGGCGGCCGCCGAACAGCTTGGGATACCACGGGAAACGGCCGACGATCGACGGCGACATGGCCATGCCCGTCAGGAAAGACAGCGGCGCCATCACGAAGACGACGCCGAAGTAGCTCAACTGCTGCAGCGGGTTATAGCGGTAGAGGACGCCCGCCTCGGTCGCCGGGATATGGAGGTTGGCGTAGTTGACGAACGTCGCCCATGCTCCGGGGATGAGATGCCATGACGTCGGAACCAGGCGCGTCCACTGGCCGGTGGAGAGCAAGAGAGCCACGTAAACCGCGCCGTTCAAGAACCAGAACAAGGCCGGAAGGAAGTGCCAGTGCCGGGCGACGCCGATGGTGTGGCGGTAGCCGGGCAAGGCGAACCAGGGCGAGATGTAGCGGGCGTCTTCTTTGGCGGTCCAGACCTCCGCGGTCGGCACGGCGACGGGAGTGAACCTCAACCACTCGGTTCCCGGCACGCAGTCGTCCTTCGTGTAGAGCCGCGGGTGGTCCATGGCGACCGAAAGCCCGCTGCGGACCAGCAGCATCAAGAACAGGAAATTCAGGTAATGGGCCAGGCGCAGCCAGCCCGGAAACGCCAACGGCGTCCCCGAAGCGGGAGCCTCGGGAAGGCTCGGCAGGCCGAACGCGAGGCGCTGCGCCCAGGCGCAAATCGGCGGCAGCAGGGCCAGGACGGCGAGGAACACGAGCACGGGCGGCCAAGCCCAGACGAAGAATTTCCGGTCCGCCGGATAATGGACCGGATTCTTCTTTGGGTCTTCGATCTCTGAGGCCATTCCCACCGCTATACCCTTATGAAATGCCGCGCCGTCGGGCAAGGGCGACCGAGAGAAGTACCGATGGCGGTTATGTGATCGATTGGATTGTCCGCGTGTCTTCGAAACGATAGAATGCCGCCGCCCTATCGCGGTTGACAAGGAGGCTTCACATGCGCCGTATCTCCCCTCTGCTCCTCACGCTCGTCCTCGCGGCGCCTTTCGCCCGAGCCGCCGACCGCTACTCCGCCGCGCGCGCGCTGAAAGTCGGCGGCGAGGGCGGCTGGGACTACGTGACGGTCGATCCCGCCCACGGCTTGCTCTTCCTGCCGCGCACGACGCACACGCTCGTCGTCGACGCGAAGACCGGCAAGACCGTCGCCGACATCCCGGGCCAGACGCGCAACCACGGCGTCGCGCTCGCCCAGGCCGCGGACCGCGGCTTCATCACCGACGGCGGGGACGGCTCGGTCACCGTCTTCTCGCTGAAGGACTACAAGGTCCTCGGCAAGATCGCCGCGGCCGACGACGCCGACGGCGCGATCTTCGATCCCGCGAGCAACAAGGTCCTCGTCGCCTGCGGCGACGCGGGCAAGCTCGTGCCCATCGCGGCCGACGTCGATCCCAAGGGCGGCAAGGCCGAGCCCGCCATCGAGCTGGGCGGCAAGCCGGAGTTCCTGGCCGTCGACGGCGGCGGCCGCGCCTTCGTCGCCCTGACCGACAAGGACGAGATCGCCGTCATCGACACCAAGGCGATGAAGCTCATCGCCAAGTGGCCGACGGCGCCGGGCGGCCGCCCGGTCGGATTGGGCATCGGCGCGGACGGCAAGCGGCTCGTCGTCGGCTGCCGCAAGCCGCAGAAGCTCTTGATCATGAGCACGGAGGACGGCAAGATCGTCGCCGATCTCCCCCTCGGCGCCGGAGTCGACGCCGCCGCTTTCGACGGCGCCGACGCGCTCGCCAGCTGCGGCGACGGCACGCTGACCGTCGCGCGCGCCGGCGCGGACGGCCAGTGGTCCGTCGCGCAGACCGTCCAGACTCGGAAGGGCTCGCGCACGATGGGAGTCGACGCCAAGACCGGCGCCGTGTATCTGCCGGCCGCGGACTTCGAGGCGGCCGGCGGCAAGGGGCGGCCCAAGCTCAAGGCGGGCACGTTCCGGGTGCTCGTCGTGGAGCGCGGGGCGGAGTGAACAAGACGGCGGCCGCGCTCGGCCTCGCGCTGCTGGCGGCTCCCGCGCTCGGAGAGCCGCTGACGCTCGCGGACTGCCTGAGCCGCGCGGAGGACTCGTCGGTCCAATACTCGCAGGCGCGGCTGCAGAGCGAGCAGGCCGCGCAGGCGGCCCGCGAGGCGCGCGCGCTCCTTCTGCCGCAGGTCACGGCGCAGGGGACCTACGACAAGTCGGACGATCAGGCGACCCAGCTGCCCGACGCCAACAAGGCCGTCGTGCACGCCGACCAGCCGCTGACGCCCTTTTCCGGCGAGTGGACCGCGGCCCGGCAGCGGGTCCTCGAGCGGACGGCGGCGGAGCGCGAGCAGCTCCAGGCCTTGCGCGACGTGCAGCGCCGCGTGCGACAGCTATACTTCGGGATCCTGCAGGCGCGCGCCGCCATCGCGAGCTCGGACGAGGTGCGCGGGCAGCTCGAAAAGCTCCTGAACGCGGTGCTGCCCCGGTACACCATGGGCCGCGCTCCCTCCTTCGACGTCGTGAAGGTCCGCGCCGCGCTGTCCGATCTGGAGAAGGCGCGCGCCGACCAGCAGGCGCGGCTCGTGGGCCAGTCCGCGGAGCTGGCGCAAACGCTGGCGCTGGACGCGACCGCCCCTCTCGAGCTCTCCGCGCCCACGTCGGAGCCCCCCGTCCCCGGAGACGAGCAGGTCGTCGCCTCCCTGCTGGCCAACCCCGGCCTGCAGGCTCTGACCGACCGCGCGCGCGCGGCGCGCGTGGCCATCCAGGCCGCGCGCTGGTCCCGCCTGCCTCAGCTCGTCGGCTCGGCGGAGTACGGCTGGACGGGTCAGACCGCGCCGGAGGCGACCCTCGGATGGGACCTGGCTCTCTCGGTGCGGCTGCCTCTCATCGACTGGGGCGCCGTCTCCGCGCGCGTCCGGCAGCGGCGCTCCGCCGAGGGCCTCGCCAAGGCCGGCTACGAGGTCGAGCGGCAGACGCTCGTCTCCCAGGCGCTGGAGAGCCGCGTGAGGGCCGAGAACGATCTGGCCACGGCGCATCGCCTGCGCAGGCTGCTGCCCGACACCAAGCAGGCCGCCGCGGCCGAGGTCGACCGCTACCGCCGCGGCGCGGCGACGATCCTCGAGGCCACCGAGGGCATCAACCTCTGGCTGGGCATGTCGCTCGACGAGCGCGCCGCGTATTACTCGTACCTGTCCGATCTCGCCGACCTGAGCTGGGCGGGCGGCCGGGCCCCGGGAGACGATGGCCTCTAGGCTCCTGGCGGCCGCCGTCTGCGCGGCGGCGCTGTGCGCCTGCTCGCGCCAGGCGCTCGACGTCCCCGCGCTCGACGACGCCCCCGTCGTCGCGCCCGCCCGGATCGGGGAGGTGCGCATGACCGCCCCCGGCTACGGCATCGCGCTCTCCCGCGAGGGCGAGGTCCAGTTCGAGGTCAACCTCGAGGCCGGGGACGCGCCGCTGGTGCATGAGGGCGATCCCTGCGTCGCCTACTCGCCGCCCTCCACGTCCACGGTCTCCTGCGTCGTCTCGCGCGTGACCCGCGGGGTCAGCGAGGAAACGGGACAAGCGCTCGCCTGGCTCGCGCCCAAGGGCGCGGCGCGCTGGCCCGCGGGCGAGTTCGTCTTCGCCGTGATCACCACCCGCACGAAGCACCACGCTCTCGTCGTGCCTCCGTCGGCCGTCCTGACCAAGGACGGCAAATCCTGGGTCGTGGTCAAGAAGCCGGGCAAGGGCGGCGCCGCGTCGTACGAGCCGGCGGAGGTCGTCGTCGGCGCCTCCGCCGACGGCGTCGTCGAGATCGCCAAGGGGCTGACGCCCGGCGACGAGGTCGTGGTCCAGGGCGGCATCGGCTTTCTCTATCCCGAGTTCAAGGCGGCGAGCGACTGATGGGCGAGAGGCTTCTTCGCGCCGTCCTGAAGGCTCCCGGCGCCGTCGCCGCCGGAGCGCTCCTCCTGCTCATGCTCGGCGTGCAGGCCTACCGCGGCCTGCGCGTCGACCTGTTCCCCCCGCTGAACTTCCCCATCCTCAACGTGATCACGGAGCTGCCGAGCTATTCCTCGCTCGAGATGGAGCGGCAGGTCACCGTGCCGCTCGAGAGCGCGGCGGGCGGCGTGCTCGGCGTGACGCGCCTGCGCTCGACGTCGGCCACCGGGATCTCGATGGTGTCGGTGGAGTTCGAGTGGGGCACGGACATGCTCGTCGCGCGCCAGCTTCTCAACGAGGCGGCGTCCGCGGCGCGCTCTCAGCTGCCCGCCGCCGCCGAGCCGTCGATCGAGACGCTCAGCGCCGCTCTCTCCGAGATCGAGGGGTACAGCCTCCAAGGCGGAAGCGATCCCGTGGCCCTGCGCGACCTCGCCGTCTACACCTTGAAGCCCCGCCTCCAGCGCGTGCCCGGCGTCTACAAGGTCATCGTGATGGGCGGTCAGATCGAGGAGTTCTCCGTCCGGCCGAATCCGTACCTGCTCATCAAGTACGACCTGACGCTCGACGACCTCAAGACCGCGCTGGCCGCCAACAACATCCTGGCCAGTCCCGGCGTGGTGAACAGCCACGACCAGGAGCTGGTCCTGCACGCCAACGGCCAGTTCGCCGGCGCCGGCGAGATCGCCGACGTGGTCGTCGCGGTCAAGGCCGGCATCCCGGTCCGCGTGCGCGACGTGGCGCGCGTCTCGTCCGGCTTCCAGTATCAGCGCGGCGACGTCTCCGAGCGCGGCGCTCCCGCCGTCACCGTCAACATCCTGAAGCAGCCGCAGTTCGACACGGGCGCCGTCGCCGACGCCGTGAAGAAGGAGATCGACGCCTTCGCGGCGACCCTGCCCAAGGGCTTCACGGTCCACAACTACTACGACCAGGCGGGCCTCGTGCGCGACTCGATCCGGAGCGTGAGCGAGAGCGTGTGGATCGGCGGACTTCTGGTGCTGATCGTCCTGGGGTTCTTCCTGCGCGATTGGCGCACGACCTTGATCGCCGCGCTCTCGATCCCGCTGTCCGTCGTGGCCGCCGTCGTCGCGCTGCGCGGCTTCGGCGTCGGCCTCAACATCATGTCGCTGGGCGGGCTCGCCATCGGCACGGGCATCATCGTCGACGACGCCATCGTCGTCCTCGAGAACATCTTCCGCTGGCTCGCGACCGAGGAGCTGCGCGCCGGGAAGCCGCAGGGCGAGATCGTCGTCGGCGCGGCCGCCGAGGTGATCAGGCCCGTGATCGTCTCGACGCTGACCAACATCGCGATCTTCGCGCCGATGGTCTACGTGGCCGGCTTCGCGGGCCGGCTCTTCGCGCCCGTCAGCATCACCGTCACCTTCGCCCTTCTGGCCTCGCTCGTCGTCGCCTTGACGGTGATCCCCCTGCTCGCCTTCCGCTGGCTGTCGGCGGGCGCGCACGCCGGGCAAGAGGCGGACGCGCTGCACCGGGCCTACGGGCGGACGCTCGATTGGGCGCTGCGCCACCGCGTGAAGGTCCTGGCCGCCGGCGCCGCGATCGTGGCCCTCGTGCCCTTCGCCTTCCGGCGGCTGGACACCGAGTTCCTACCCGGCCTCGACGAGGGCGCCGTCCTGCTCCAGACGATCATGCCCGCCGGGACCTCCCTGTCCGAGTCGCGCCGCCTCAACCTGAAGCTCGAGCGGTGGGCGGCGGCGGTCCCCGGAGTCGAGACGGTGGTCCGCCGCACGGGCCATGCGCCGGGGGCCGAGGACACCGACAGCGTCAACCACAGCGACATCATGCTCAAGCTGGCGCCCAAGTCCCGGCGCGCGGCCTCCCTGCCGGACATGATCGACGCGATGCAGGACAAGACGAACGGCCTCGCCGGCGTCGTCGTCAACTACCTCATGCCGCTGGCCGACAAGATCAACGACGCCTTGGGCGGCGTGCCCGCGGACATCGGCGTGGACCTCTACGGCCCGGATCTCGACGTCCTGCACGCGAAGGGCCAGGCTCTCGTCGCCGCGATGGAGAAAGTCCCGGGCCTCGCGGACCTGCGGCCTCCGACCGACGCGCCGGTGCCGTCGCTCGAGATCGCCATCGACAAGAAGGCGGCCGGACGGCTCGGGGTCTCCGGCGACGCGATCCACGAGGCGCTCGGGGCGTATGCCTCCGGCGTCGAGGCCACGTCGATCCGCGAGGTGCAGAAGGAGATCCCGGTCACCCTGCGCTACGCCCCGCCGGGCCAGGATCTGGACCTCGAGGCTCTCGGCAGCCTGCCGCTCAAGACGGCCGGCGGCAGCGTCGTCCCTCTCGAGCAGGTGGCGAAGCTCTCCTTCGGCGGCATCCCGAGCGAGATCTACCACGACCACCTGACGCGCAAGCTGACGATCACGGCGAACGTGAAGGGCCGCAACGTCGGCGACGCCGCCGCCGATATCGCTCGAGCGGCGAAGACGCTCGACCTGCCGCGGGGCTACTCGTGGGACTTCTCGGGCAAGTACAAGACCGAGCAGGGCGCCCTCTCCAACCTCGCCGGGGTGCTCGCGATGGCCGTCTTCGTCGTGGCCGCGATCCTGTGGCTCGAGTTCCGCTCCGTGACCGCGGTCCTGCTGATCCTGCTGACGCTGCCGCTGGCCGCGGTCGGCGCCGTCATGGCCTTATGGGCCGCGAAGCAGACGGTGAACGTCTCGTCGATGATCGGCGCGGTGATGCTCGTGGGCGTCGTCGTGCGCAACGGCATCATCCTGCTCGACTACGTCAACGCCCAGCGCGCGCGCGGGCTGGCGGTCAAGGACGCCGTCCGCTCCGCCGCGATGAAGCGGGCCCGGCCGATCCTGATGACCGCGACGGTGACGATCCTGGGCCTGGTTCCGCTCGCCACGGGCTGGGGCTCGGGCGCGGAGCTGCAAAGGCCGCTCGCCGTGGCCGTGATCGGCGGCCTGGCGGCGTCGACTCTGCTGACTTTGCTGCTGCTGCCCGTGGCCGCCTCGCTCGTCCTGCGCGACTAGACGGTCAGCGCGCTCCGGCGGTCCCGGCGCGCCCCTCGAGGAAATCCTCGATCCGGCGCTTGATCTCGTCGCGCACCTCGCGCGTCTTGGCGAGCCTCTCCTCCCTCGTGCCTTGGAAGCCGGCGGGATCGCGGAAGCTCCAATGCAGCCGCTCTCGGACCATGCCCGGGAAGACCGGGCACTTCTCGGAGCTCGCCTCGTCGCAGACCGTGACGACGTAGTGATAGCGGCGGCCCTGGGCGAGGAGGTCGAACACGCTCTTGGTCCTCGCCGCCGAGATGTCGATGCCGAGCTCCTGCAGCGACTCGACGACGATCGGGTTGAGCGTGCCCGGCTCGAGGCCGGCGCTCTCCGCCTCGAAGCGCTCGCCGCCCAGGCTCCGCAGGAGCGCCTCGGCCATCTGGCTGCGCCCCGAGTTGTGGATGCACACGAACAGCGCGCGTTCTTTGTCCACGGGTCCCTATTTTGACATTCTCGCCGGGAGATTTCGTCGCCGGAATGGTAAAATTTTCTTGAGCAGGGATCGAGATGGCGCGCTCCAAACCTCGACGTCAGACTCGTAAGACCGCTTTGCCCGCCCGGGTGGTCGGCATCGGCGCTTCCCCCGCGGCGCTCCCCTCGCTGAAGGACCTGCTCAAGCCCTTGTCCAAGTGCAAGCGCATGGCGTTCGTCCTCGCCGAATCCTTCGACGGCGAGAAGCTCGGCCTGCGCGAGGCGCTGTCGAAGGCGAGCCCCCTGCCCGTCGTCGCGGCGCGCGACGGGGTCCCGCTGGCCCCCGGCGCGATCTACGCCGTGCCGCCGGGCGCGGAGGCGCGCGTCTCGCAGGGAAAGCTGGAGCTGCGGCCCTGCTCCGAGCGGACGAAGGGGCACGTCATCGACTTCCTCCTCGTCTCGATCGCGCGAGAGTTCGGCGCCCGGGCCGTCGGCGTCGTCCTCGCGGGGCCGGGGACCGACGGCGCCCAGGGCCTCGCGGCGATCCGGGCCCAGAAGGGAGTCACCCTCTCCGACGACCCGCAGACCTCCCGGCCGAACGCCATGCCCGCGGCGGCCGTGTCCGCCGGCGCCGTCGACTTCGTCCTGGCCCCGGCTCATCGGCGAGGAGCTCGCGGCGATCGGCCGGCATCCCGCGCCGCCGTCGGACTCGGCGCGCTCGAAGGCCCCCGCCCGGCGGGGCGCCGACGAAGAGGCCCTCGTCCGGGACATCGTCGCCATCGTCCGCAAGGCCTCCGGGGCCGACTTCACCCACTACAAGCGCACGACTCTCCTCCGGAGGATCCAACGGCGGATGGCCGTGCGCCGCACGAGCGAGCTCGCCAAGTACGTCGAGCTGCTGCGTCACAGCCCGGCCGAGGCGCGCTCGCTCCATGAAGAGACGCTGATCCACGTCACTTCGTTCTTCCGCGAGCCGCAGACGTTCGAGGACTTGAAGGCGGCGGCCTTCGAGCCGTTCATCAAGTCCCGCGCGCCGCAGGCGCCCATCCGCATCTGGGTCCCGGGGTGCTCGACCGGCGAGGAGGTCTACTCGCTGGCGATCGCCCTCTGCGAGTTCCTGGAGGAGAAGGGAGTCTCCTTCCCGCTCCAGATCTTCGGGACGGACGTCAGCGAGAAGGTCGTCTCCAGCGCCCGGCAAGGGCGCTACGCGAATCCCGAGGTCCCGGCGAAGCTCCTCGCGAAATACTTCAACGTGACGGAGGACGGCCAATACCAGGTCGTGAAGGCCCTGCGCGAGCTG
Organism: Elusimicrobiota bacterium; assembly: GCA_035606075.1. Lineage (GTDB taxonomy): Bacteria > Elusimicrobiota > Elusimicrobia > UBA1565 > UBA9628 > GWA2-66-18. Next base: position 4,802 of record DATNGC010000082.1, on the reverse strand, counting down.
TGCGTGTTCGCGGCGCACGACCTGGGGCGCGATCCGCCCTACTCGAACCTCGACTTGGTCAGCTGCCGGAACGTCCTGATCTATTTCGACCAGGCGCTGCAGGAGCGGGTCGTCCCCGTCTTCCACTACGCGCTCAATCCGGCGGGCTTCTTGATGCTCGGCCCGTCGGAGTCGATCGACGCCTTCAAGGACCTCTTCTCCTCCGCCGAACGGAGCAGCCACATCTTCTCCAAGAAGGCCGTTCCCTCGCGGCTGCCCCTGGACATGCTGGCCGGCGGGCGCGCATACTCGGCGCCGGGGGCGGAGGCGCGCGAGGCCGCGCCGCCGGCGTGGAGCCTGAGCGACCTGACGAAGGAGGCGGATCGCATCGTGCTGACGACCTCCTGTCCGGGCGTGATCGTCTCCGAGGAGCTCGACATCCTGCAGTTCCGGGGCGACGTCGGTCCGTTCTTGACCCCGTCGCCCGGCAAGGCCAGCTTCAACCTGGGCAAGATGGCGCACGAGGGCCTCTTGTCGCCCGTGACCCGCGCGCTCGAGCAGGCCAGGAAGACGCGCATCCCGGCCGTCCTGAAGAGCGTCGAGGTCAAGGACGGGACGGCGACGCGCGTGATCCAGGTCCAGGTGATCCCGATCTCCGGCTCGCCGGGCCGCGCGGCCTATTTCCTCGTCCTCTTCGCCGATCCGGCGGCGGCCCCGCCGCAGGACGCCGAGACCTTGGAGGCCGCCGAGGACGAGACGCGCGAGCGCCGTCTCGAGCGGGAGCTGCAGGCCACGCGCCGCACCCTCGAGGCGATCATCGACAAGCAGCAGACCGCGGCCGAGGAGGTCCAGTCCGCCAACGAGGAGCTGCGCTCCCGCAACGAGGAGTATCAGAGCTCGCTCGAGGAGCTGCAGACCGCCCACGAGGAGCTCCAGTCGGCCAACGAGGAGCTGGCCACGCTCAACGACGAGCTGCGCAAGCGGACGACCGAGCTCGACCAGAAGAACGCCGAACTGGGCCGGGCCAACGAAGAGCTCCGCAAGGCCGGCAAGATCCGCGGCTGGCTCGCGGCCATCGTCGACTCGTCGGACGACGCGATCGTCAGCAAGGACCTCAACGGCGTGATCACCAGCTGGAACCAGGGCGCGGAGCGCCTGTTCGGCTTCTCGGAGGACGAGGCGATCGGCAAGCTGATCACGATCATCATCCCCCCGGACCGGCTGGACGAGGAGCCGCGGATCCTGGCCAAGCTGCGCCGCGGCGAGCGCATCAGCCATTTCGAGACGGTGCGCCGGCGCAAAGACAGGACTCTCCTGGACATCTCCGCCACCATCTCGCCGATCTTCGACGCGAACGGAGCTCTGGTCGGCATCTCCAAGGTCGCGCGGGACATCACCGACCGCAAGCGCGCCGGACAGCGCCTCGAGCAGACCGTCGCCGAGCGCACGATCGAGCTGCGGGCCTCCAATGAGGAGCTCGAGGCCTTCTGCTACTCGGTCGCGCACGACCTCCGGGCTCCCTTGCGCCGGATCGCCAGCTACGCCCAGCTCATCGAGCGGCGCGTGCAGGATTCGCCGGACGGGAGCGTGCGGAAGGATTTCCAGAAGATCATCGACAACGCGACGGGCATGTCGCAGCTGATCGACGGCCTCCTCAACCTCTCGCGCCTCACGCGCCAAGAGCTCAAGACGGAGCGGGTGGACCTCAGCGCTCTCGTCGACGGCCTCGCGAAGGAGCTCAAGCGCACGCAGCCGGAGCGCGACGTCCGGTTCGTCGTCGAGCCCGGCCTGAGGGTGCGCGGCGACGCGAACCTTCTGCGCTCCCTGCTCCAGAACCTGCTCGAGAACGCCTGGAAGTTCACGGCGAAGCACCCGAGAGCGCGCATCGAGTTCGGCGCCGTCCCGCGCGGCGGGGAGCTGGTCTATTTCGTGCGCGACGACGGCGCGGGCTTCGAGGCGGCGCACGCCGGAAACCTGTTCAACGCCTTCCAGAGGCTGCACCGCGACAGCGAGTTCTCGGGCTCCGGCATCGGCTTGGCCACGGCGAAGCGCATCGTCATGCGGCACGGCGGCCGGATCTGGGCCGAGGGCGCCGTCGAGAAGGGCGCCGCGTTCTTCTTCACCGTCTCGCCCGACGTCCTCGGCCGGGCCGAGGGGTCGTCATGACGGACCCCGAAGTCCTGCTGGTCGACGACAGCCTGGAGGACTGCGAGCTGCTCATGCGCGCGCTGAGGGACGTCGGCTTCGCCCCCGAGGTCGTCGAGGTCCACGACGGCCAGCAGGCGATCGACTATCTCTTCGGCCGGAACAAGCGGACGGCTCCGATGCTCACGATCCTGGACCTGAAGATGCCGCGCGTCGGCGGGCTCGAGGTCCTGCAGCGCATCCGGGCCGACGCGGCGCTCAAGCACCTCGCGGTCGTCATCCTGACGTCCTCCGACGAGGAGCGCGACCGCCTGGAGGCGCAGCGCCTGGGCGTCACCTTCTATTTCACGAAGCCCATGGACTTCGACGGCTATCTCGGCCTCGCGCGGCGCTTTCAGGGCATGCTGTCCCACCTCGACGGTCAGTAATCCGCGGCGTCAGCCGTTCAGCTGCGTTCGAACCTTCGCGCCACAAAGTCTGGACATCGAGTGCACGAGGGCGACATGGCGCGCGTGTAGAATGAGCCGACGCAGGGAGGAGCGCGTGACACAGACCCTGATGAGGACGAAGCTGCTGGCCCGGCGGGAAGTCGCCGAGCGCACGATGGCGTTCGAGTGGGAGAAGCCGCACGGCTTCGAGTTCGCCGCCGGACAGGCGCTCGAGCTGAGGCTCATCGATCCCCCGGAGAACGACGCCGAGGGCAGCAAGCGCGCCTTCTCGATCGCGAGCGCTCCCACCGATGAGCGCCTGGAGATCGCGACGCGGCTGCGCGACACCGCCTTCAAGCGCGTCCTGCAGAACATGCCGATCGGCGCCTCCGTCGAGCTCGACGGGCCTTTCGGCGGCTTGACCCTGCACAAGTCCGCGGCCAAGCCCGCCGTGATGATCGCGGGCGGGATCGGGATCACTCCGTTCCTGAGCATCTTGAGGCTGGCGGCGCGCGAGCGCTCCGCGCGCTCGTTCGTCCTCTTGACTTCCAATCGGGGACCGGAGGACGCTCCCTATATGACCGAGCTGCGGGCCCTTTCGAAGCGGCTCGCGAATCTCCGCTTCGCGGCGACCATGACCCAAGCCGACAAGAGCCTGATCCCTTGGGACGGCCGCCGCGGTCCGATCACGCCGGAATGGCTGGCCGCGAGCGTCCCGGATCTGAGGTCGGCCGTCTGCTACACGGCGGGGCCGCCGGCCATGGTCGCGGCCATGCGCCGGGCGCTCGTCGCCGCGGGCGCCGACGAGGACGCGATCCGGACCGAGGATTTCTCCGGCTACTGATCTACGCGGGCTGCGGCTGGGAGCAGTGCCCGCAGCGCTTGGCCTTGGCCGGGATGTCGAGCAGGCACTCGGCGCACTGCTTCTCGGCCGGCGCCGGCGCGGGGAGCGGCTCGTCGCGCTTGAGGTGGTTCATCGCCTTGACGAGGATGAACACCGCGAAGGCCACGATGGCGAAGTCCACGACCGCCGTGATGAAGGAGCCGTAGTTCACCGTGACCGCCTTCGCGGTCCCCTCGGCGGGCTTCAGCGTGATCCGGTGCTCGGAGAAATCCACGCCGCCGGTGAGGATGCCCAGAGGCGGCATCATCACGTCGTTGAGGAAGGACGTCACGATCCGGCCGAACGCGCCGCCGATGACGACGCCGACGGCCATGTCGACGACGTTGCCCTTCATCGCGAACTCTTTGAACTCCTTGATCATGCTCATGGGCCGCCATCCTAGCATAGATGCCGAAGCCCGGGCCGCGTCGCAAATCCGTCGATTAAAAATGACCCGTCCGCGATAGCCCCGGCGCGTTCCCGGGAATACAATGCCTCTCAGCTTCTTGAAGAAAAAATGAACATCGGGAACGACTCGGACGACGACCGCCGGAAAAGCCTCTCGGGTCGCGCGCGCTCCGCGATCTACGTTCTGGCGGCCATCGCGCTGACCGGCGCGGGAGCCTACGGGCTCTACCGCCTGCGGGCTCCGGAGGAGCCGGAGACCATGGCGGACCCGGCTCCGACCCCGGAGCAGGCGGCTCCGGCCCCGGCGCCCAGCCGGGCCGCCGCCGCGGCCCCCCGCAAGCCCGCGACGCTCGCTCTGGCGCCTTCTCGCGACGTCGCGCTGCGGGACGAGGGATATAAGGACGCGGCGACGCCCGCGCCGGCGATCGCCGCGGGCGAGCGCCTGAAGGACGCCGTCGGCGACTTCCGCCTGCTCAAGCCCGGCGGCGACAAGGTCCCGCAGACGACGATCGGAAAATCCGGACCGACGGTCACGTCGAGCTGGACCGGGCCGTACGCCGGCATCAGCCTCGGAGGCGCGATCGGCAAGTCGTCCGTGCGCACCAGCATCGCCAGCTCTCCCGATTATTTCCTTCCGCCGGACATCAGCCAGATCGGAGACGTCGGCGCGAAGAACCTTTCGCCGTTCGGGTTCGTCGGCGGAATCGAGGGCGGGTACAATTACCAGGTCAATTCCGTCGTTTTCGGTCTCGAGGGAGGCATCGACGCCCTGCAGTTGAGCGAGCGCGGGACCCAGACCGGCAACTACAACAGCTCTCCCGCGAATACGTTCTCCCTGTCGCAGCACATCCGCACCGATTGGCTCGCCACGATCCGGCCTCGCGCCGGCGTCGTGCTGGACAAGACGCTCGTATTCGCGACGGCCGGCGCCGCGATCACGAAGTTCAAGTACGACGAGG
>DATNGC010000081.1:0-23474 GCA_035606075.1 Elusimicrobiota bacterium | reverse complement strand
CCCCGCGCCGGCTTGGGCGGCCTGATCGGCCTGCTCGCGGCCGCGGGGCTCGTGGGCTGGACGTGGGCGCGCCTGCGCCGCGGCGCCGAAGGTCCGGCGCCCGCGCCCGAGCGCCCGCGCGCGGCGCTGGCCGGAGCGGGGCGCCTGGCGCCGCGCGAGGCGGCGCGCGCGCTGGCCGCGGCGGCCAAGCACGCGGCGGACGCCGAGGCCTCGTTCGCGCTGGCGGAGTCGCTGTACGAGCGGCTCACCGGACGTCCTCCTTATCCGCCGGAAAAGGCGGCCATCGAGCGGACGCTGGGCCGGTTCCCGGCGCCGTCGAGCGTCGTCGAGGGACTGCCGGCCGGCATCGACGCGTTCTTCGCCCGCGCGCTGGACCCGGAGCCCTCGCGCCGCTTCCGCAGCGGCGCCGAGCTCCTGGGCGCCTTCCGCAGCGTCGTCGATCCGGCCGTCGAGTAGCGCCTCAGCGGCAGCGGAAGGCGGCCGTCTCCGCGCGCAGGGACGCCCAGACGGGGGCGTCCTCCGCCTGAGGCGAGATCGCGAACGAGACGAAGCGCCTTCTCCCGTCCGGGCAGGCCTCGCGCCGCGCCTCCACGTTCAGAACGATTGGCTTGCCCGTCGCGAACGCGTCGTAGCTCTCCACGCGGCCGCGGAAGGCCGCGGCCGTCGTCCCCGCTGACGCGGGGACGGCTGAGATCGCGGCTTTGAAATGAGACGCGTCGAAGCCGTACTTCTTGCCGCCGACCGCCATGTTGAGGCCGCGGAAGTAGCGCGTCAGCTCGTCGGAGAGAGTCTTCTCGTCGACCGGCGCGTCGTCGTCGAGGCGCCAGACGAAGTCGTAGGACCAGAAGTCGGGCTCCTTCGGATGCGCGAAGCCCGGGCCGAAGCGAAGCTCCTCGACGCCCTTGTGCGGCAGATCGGGCGCGAACTCGAGCGGGAAAGGGATCGTCTCCTTGCGCCAGCCCGCCGGCACCGGCCAGGAGAAGCCGTCGTCCGACGCCAGGGCCCGGGGTTGGGCGGCGCCGGACGACGGTCCCGCGGCGCCGGCCCGGGCCGCCGAGAGAATCAGGACGAGGGCGGCGACCCAGCGCGGGCTCACCGGCAGTCCGCCGCCGGGCGGTCCGCGACCGCCTGGTAGCGCTCGTGGAAGAACGGCACGCCGCGGATCTTGGTCGTCACGGTCTCGACGAGGGTCACATGGCAGACGTCGCCCTCGGTCGACAGCAGCTTCTTAAGGACCACGCGGACGGGGATCCTCAGGGTCCCCTCGCCGTCCTTCAGGATGGCCTGCGGGCCGAGGTCGCGGCAGCGGCCCGCGGCGATGCAGGGAGCGCCTTCCTTGGTGTTGCGGTGGTTCAGGATGGTGAGGTCCGCGAGGCCGGGGACGAGGACCTTCAGCATCGGCCCCGAGTAGTCGGCCGCCGAGCACTTGACGGTCTTCGCGTTCAGCTCGACGTCGACGTCGGTGGTCTTGTCGCCGATCACCGCGCCCTCGGCTTCGGGCCGGGCGGCGGGAGCCGGAAAGGACGCCGCCGCGGCCTCGGCGAAGGCCCGCGCGCCGTCCGCGGACGCCGCCTCGCTCGCCGCCGCCGGGACCGACAGAGCCGCCGCCATCGCCGCCGTGATCAGGATCTTCATGTTCGCTCTCCTCCATGGGCCGCCTCGGGCGGCGAGGCCATGCTAACAAGGGCGAATCGATCAAAGAAACTAAATAATAATGAATAGTTAGGTAACCTATGCTTATGCTCGACCTATATCAGCTCCGGACGTTCCTGGCCGCCGCCCGCGAGCAGAACTTCGCGCGCGCGGCGCGCGCGCTGCACGTCTCGCCGCCGGCGGTGAGCCAGAGCGTCGCTTTGCTCGAGCGCTCCATCGGCCGCAAGCTCTTCGTCCGCGAGGGACGCCGAGTGGTTCTGACCGCGGAGGGCGCGGCGCTCAAGGCGCGCGCCGAGCGCGTCTTCGACGAGGTGGAGACCGCCGAGCTGGAGCTTTCCGGCGTCGAGGCCGCCCCCGCGGAGCTGCGCATCGTCGTGCGCGAGATGATCACGAACCATCTGCTCCCGCCGGTGCTCGCGGAGCTCGAGAAGCGCCGTCCCGGCACGCGATTCGGTCTTCACGCGCTCGATCCGCGCGCGATGACCGATGCCTTATTGAAGGACCGGGCCGACTTCGGCTACTGGTACGCGCCGATCGCCGACGAGGGATTGACCTCGGTCCTCTTGGGGCGCATCCGCTCGCGCGTCTACGCGGCGCCGTCGCTGCTGCGCCGTCTGGGCCGCCCGCGCACGCCGGCGCAGACCTTGCGCTTCCCGTTCGTCGCGCCGCGCCCGTTCGAGGAGGATCCCTCGGTCCCGAGCCCCGACGGCTTCCCCGACGGGCGCCTGCGCCGCGACGTGCGCTACCGCGCCGAGCTGTTCGAGACGCACCGCGTCTTCGCGCTGGCGGGACTCTGCGCCGCGGTCTTGCCGGACGGCGCGGTCGAGGAGGAGCGGCGGCGCGGCCGGCTCGTCGCTCTTCCGAGTCCGGCTCTGGGCCGCGAAGTCTACTTCTTCAAACGGAAAGGGCGTCACCTGCCCGCGGCGGCCGAAGAGATCAACGAAGGCCTTCGTCGAGAGCTGCGGCGCTGGGGGTGAGAGCGCCGGCCTCAGGCGAATGAATTGACGCGGTCGTATGGCGGCCTCGAAGGCGACGAGAAAACGGGGCGTCTCGGCGCCTTCCGCGACTATTGCTGGCACGACTGGACCGAGCAGACGCGGTCGATGGAGCTCCTGCGCGCCTATCCCTTCGAGTGGGTCCTTCCGGGCCACGGCGGACGGATCCACCTTCCTCCCGCGCGCATGCGCGAGGAGCTCGCCGCGCTCGTGGAGCGGATGCGCTCGATTTGATACGATTCGGCCGTGCCCGAGATCGAGAAGCTGGTCGCGGCTTTCGAGGACCCCGCCGTCATCGAGCTGATGATCAACGACGACGGCGGCGTCTACGTCGAGCGGCCGGGGATCAAGGTCGAGCGCTTGGACCTGAACCCGGCGCCGCAGGACGTGCTGGCCTTCGTGCGCGGCGTCGTCGGCTCGCCGGAGGAGTTCGGCCCGAAGCGGCCCTATGCCGACCTGACCGCCACCGACGGCTCCCGCGTGCACGTGATCTCCCCGCCGCTGGTCAAGGCGCTGACGGTCACGGTGCGCAAGCGGCCGCTTCTCCGCCCGACGCTGCGCCAGCTCGTCGACGGGGGCACGCTGACCGACAAGGCCGCGGGCTTCCTCGACTACTGCGTGCGGCAGAAGATGAACATCATGGTTGTCGGCGGCACGAGCTCCGGCAAGACGACCTTGCTCGCCGCGCTGGCGGCGCTGGCGGACCCCGAGGAGCGCGTGCTGATCCTCGAGGACACGCCGGAGCTGACTTTGCCGGCGACGCACAAGCACGCGATCTATATGCGCACGCGCCTGCGCGACTCGGCGGGGGCGCCGGACGTGACCTTGAGAGAGCTCGTCATCAACACCCTGCGCATGCGCCCCGACCGCATCATCGTCGGCGAGACGCGCGGCCCCGAGGCTTCCGACATGCTTCAGGCGATGAACGTCGGCGCCGACGGCTTCCTGACGACCTTGCACGCGAACTCGGCGCGCGAGGCGATTTCTCGGCTGGAGACCTTGGTTTTACAGGCCGGCATCGACATGCCGCTCAAGGCCATCCGGCAGAACATCGTCAGCGCGCTGGACTTCGTCGTCTTCCTCTCCCGCCTGCCCGACGGCTCGCGCCGCGTTCTGAGGATCTCCGAGGTCACGGGCCTGGAGGTCGACACGGTCGCCATGTCGGACCTCTTCGTCGCCGACATGAAGCGGGGGGGCGCCGGCGACGGCCGGCTGCGCCCGGCGGGGATGGTTCCCCGGTTCTACGGGGCGCTGCAGGAGCTGGGGGATAAGCCCCCGCTGGAGTTCTTCCGCGATTCTTGACGCTCCCCGTCGGAATTGATAACTTTGCCGTCGAGAGAATCCGAGGAGACGACATGGCGAAGAGAGTCCTGGCGATCGACGACGAGCCCGAGATGCTGAGCCTCGTGAAGTACACGCTCGAGCAGGGCGGCTTCGAGGTCCACACCTGCGACAACGGGCGCACCGCGTGGGACGAGATCGCCCGGGTCAAGCCGGACGTCCTGATCCTCGACGTGATGCTCCCCGGCATCGACGGCTACTCGCTGCAGCTCAAGATCTCGCAGGACCCGGCGCTCAAGGACCTGCCGATCATCATCCTGACGGCGCTCGAGCCGTCGAAGACCCTCTTCCAGAAGTTCCCGCAGGTCGCCGGCTTCATGACCAAGCCGTTCAAGACCGACGAGCTTCTCGCCACCGTCCAGCGCGCGGCCGAAGGCCGCGTCGGCTCCTAAGGACCGTCATGGCCGACGAAGCCCCTTCCTACGACGCGATCGTGGTCGGCGCCGGACCCGCCGGCCTCTCCGCGGCCATCACGATGGCCCGCGCGGGCCTCAAGGTCGTCGTGCTCGAGCGCGGCGAGTACCCCGGCGCCAAGAACGTCCAAGGCGCGGTCTTGTATTCGAAGATGCTGCACGAGATCGTCCCCAATTTCTGGAAGGAGGCCGACGCTCCCGTCGAGCGGCCCATCCTCGAGCAGAAGACCTGCATCACCACCGACGATTCCTACGTGACGGTCGGCTACAAGTCCCTCAAGTTCATGGAGGGCGTGCCGAACTGCTACACGATCATCCGCGTGCACTTCGACCAGTGGTACGCCAAGAAGGCCGAGGAGGCCGGCGCCGAGGTGTTCTGCGGCGTCATGGTCAGCTCGGTTCTCAAGGACGCGAGCGGCAAAGTCACCGGCATCAAGACCTCCGACGGCGACGACCTGACCGCGCACGTGGTCATCGCCTGCGACGGGGTGAACTCGATCATCGCGCAGAAGGCGGGCTTCATCGACGAGCTCAAGTCGAACGAGGTCGCGCTCGGGGCGAAGGAGGTCATCGCCCTGCCGTCCTCGGTCATCGAGGACCGCTTCCAGCTGAACCCCGGCGAGGGCGCGACGATGGAGATGTTCGGCACCGTATCGCTGGGCATGCTCGGCTACGCGTTCCTGTACACGAACAAGGAGTCGCTCGCGCTCGGCGTCGGCTGCAAGCTCTCCGACTACCAGAAGAAGGGCATCCGCCCCGCCGACCACCTCGAGCACGTGAAGGCTCATCCGCTCGTCAAGAAGCTGATCTCCGGCGGCAAAACGCTCGAGTACTCGGCGCACCTGATCCCCGAGGGCGGCTACAAGTCGATGCCGCCGCTCGCCAAGGCCGGCTTCCTGGTGGCGGGCGACGCCGCGCAGATGACCAACCCGGCCTATCGCGAGGGCTCGAACCTCGCCATGACGGCGGGCAAGCTCGCCGGCGAGACGGTGATCGAGGCGAAGAAGAAGGGCGACTACTCCGAGGCGACGCTCAGCGCGTACCGGAACAAGCTCGAGGACTCCTACGTCCTCTCCGACATGGAGGACATCAAGGACCTCGAGGAGCACGTGGAGCAGTCCGAGGGCTTCCTCGACTTCTACCCCAAGCTGGCCTGCGAGCTCGCGCAGCTGCGCTTCTCGGCCGACGGCGTGCCCAAGCGCGACCACCTCAAGACGGCGATCGGCATGGTGCGCAAGCGCGGCTTCCTGCGCGTGGCGAAAGACTTGTTCCCTCTGCGGAAGGTGGCGATCTAACATGGCGATCAAGATCGAGACGACGGTCGAGGCCAAGCTCGGCACCCTGGAGTGGAAGAAGCAGCCCGAGGCGAACATCCACCTCAAGAACTCCGGGGCGGACTCGCCGTGCGTGACGAAGTGCAAGGACAAGCCTTGCACGACGGTCTGCCCCGCGAAGGTCTACGAGTGGGAAGCCGATCACAAGAAAGTGATCGTCAACTACGAGAACTGCATCGAGTGCGGCGCCTGCCGCATGCTCTGCCCCTTCGACAACATCACCTGCGAGTGGCCGGGCGGCGGGCAGGGGATCAAGTACAAGTACGGCTGAGTCCGACTATGGCCCGCCATAGTCGGTATGCGCGCGCCGACTAGGACTTGAGCAGCGCCGACACCCAGAGATCCTCGCGCAGCTCGCTGAAGTGAATTCGGGCGCCCCCGTCGAGCAGGCGCCACTTCTTGAGTTCGCTCTCCTTGGCGGCGAGAAGGCGGGGAAACCAGTCCAGCGGCACGCGTATCTCGCGACGGTCGGAGAGGCTCACGATCAGCATGGCCTTGTCGACGCGCAGATAGGTCGCGACGACCTTGGGCGACGGCGGCCTCGAATGCTCCATTCCGGCAGTATAACAGACGAAAACGGGGCCTAGAAGGGGTGCCCCATCGGCCCTCGCGGCCGGCCGGATTGGCGGCTATCCTCGGGACATGCGTTCCCGCGTCTGGGCCGCGCTGCTTCTCGTCGGCACTCCGTTCTCCGCCGCCGCGCAGGCCGACGGGGATTGGGCGGCGGCGGCCGCGGGCGCCATCGCACTGCGCCCGCCGGCGATGCCGCAGCGGCCCACCGCATCCTCAAGCGATCAGGTTCTTCGCGCCGCGCTGCTCGCGCGCTTGAAGCGCAATCCCGTCGCCGCCGAGTTCGCTCTCCCGATTCTGGAGGAAAACGACGCGCCGTCGATAGTGCTCCGTTCCGAGGCCGAGGACGCGAGCCTCAGGGGCGCCTGGGCGACGTACAAGAGAGACAGCCGCACGTTGGTCCTGAACCGGGACGCGATCGCCTCGGACCTTGGCGGGACGGCGGACGCCGCCGCGCTGGCCGAACGCTACCTGCCCGTGTTCGTGCACGAGCTCGGCGGCCACGCGCGCCATTACGAGCGGCTGGCCAAGACCCTGGGCGCGCCCGCGCCGAACGCGCGCGAGACGGAGATCATCGCGCTCCGGCTTGAAGCCATGGCGGTCGCGGTCGAGCGGAAGACGAATCCGTCCTACTTGCGGGACGACAAGGAGTACGCCAAGACCGAGAGCTCTTTGGTCGACAAGTATTGGGAGTCCAAGGAAAAGCGAGACCCCGCGCTGTTCTCCGATTTCGTCTCCGGCGTGCCCGGCTACAAGAAGATTCCGTTCGCCGCCGCCGGGCCTGTCGCCGACTATTATCGCGGTGAAGAGAAAACGGTCATGGAAGCAGATCGCCGTCTCATCGGCGACGATCCTCCGGCCGACGAGGCCGGGCTCGGCCGCCGCGAAACGTTCGGCTCCGGAATGCGGGGCCGATGAACATCGACTTGCTTTTCGTGCCGGACGCCTGGGGCAAGGGCTACGCGACCGAGATCGGCGCCGCCGTCCTTCGCGCCGGCTTCGAGGGCGCCCGGCTTGCGTCGATCGTCGCGTTCACGGGGACCCCGCACGTACTGTACCGCGCAACCGCGGGCTTCTGATAGAATCGGAGCATGGCTACCAAGACCCCCTCCCCGACGAAGTCGTCCAAGGCCGCCGCCGCCTGGGCCGAGCGCGAGCGCCTCGTCTCCAACGGCAGCGCCGCCTACACGCACCTGGTCCTCGATCGCGCGCTGAACTCCAAGGCCTGGGACGTCGACGGAAAAGAGTACGTCGACTTCGCGGGCGGCATCGGCGCGTTGAACGTCGGCCACTGCCATCCCAAGGTCGTGGCCGCCCTGCGCGAGCAGGCGGGCAAGCTCCTGCACACCAGCTTCCACGTCGCCGCCTACGAGAGCTACCTCGAAGTCTGCCGCCGCCTCATCGGCGTGACGCCGGGACCCGGCGCCAAGAAGGCCATCCTGTTCAACAGCGGCTCCGAGGCCATCGAGAACGCGGTCAAGTTCGCGCGCGCGTACACGAAGCGCAAGGGCGTGATCGCCTTCGACAACTGCTTCCACGGCCGCACGCTCCTCTGCCTCGCGCTGGACGGCAAGCACAAGCCCCTGCGCCAGGGCTTCGGGCCCGCTCCGGCGGAGATCTATCACTCCCGGTTTCCGCACGCCTACCGCCCGCCGCTGGGCGTCAAGCCCGAGCAATTGACCGAGCACTGCCTGGAGGCGCTCGAGCGCTTCTTCCTGATCGAGAACTCCCCGGAGGACACGGCCGCGATCATCGTCGAGCCCGTCCAGGGCGAGGGCGGCTTCGTGCCGCCGACGCCGGGCTTCCTGAAGGGGCTGCGCAAGATCTGCGACAAGCACGGCATCGTCTTGATCATCGACGAGGTCCAGAGCGGCTTCGGCCGGACCGGCGAGCTGTTCGCCATCGAGCACGACGGCGTGGCTCCCGACCTCATGGTCGTCGGCAAGTCCCTGTGCGCGGGCATGCCGCTGTCCGGGGTCGTTGGGCGGGCCGAGATCCTGGACGCGGCCGCGACCGGCGCCATCGGCGGCACCTACGGCGGCAACCCGATGTCTTGCGCCGCGGCGCTGGCGGTGTTCGAGATCTTCAAGGAAGAGAAGCTCGTGGAGGCGGGCCGGCGCGTCGGCGAGAAGGTCCGCAAGCGCTTCGACGCGCTGCGCGACAAGCACGACTTCGTCGGAGACTCGCGCGGCGTCGGCGCGATGCGCGCGCTCGAGCTCGTGACGGACAAGAAGTCGAAGACCCCGCTGCCCGCCGCCCGCGTCAAGGAGATCCTGCAGTCCTGCGCGGACCGCGGCTTGATCATCATCAAGGCGGGGCCGCAGGACAACGTCCTGCGCACCTTGATGCCCCTGACCATCCCCGACGCCGACCTGAGCCGCGGCCTCGACGTCCTCGAGGAAGTCCTCGAGGGCTTCAAGCCCTAATCCCCTCGAGCCCTACCGGTCGTCGAGCGGATGGCCGAGCAGCTTCTTGGCCGCGACGCGGAACTTATCGGCGTCGAGGGGTTTCTGGAAGTAATGCGCCGCGCCGGAGCGCAGGCACTCGAAGCCTTGCGGCCCCGACGTGGAGGCGGTCGCGACGATGATCGGGATGTGCTTGATGTCCGGGTTGACCCGCGCCGACTGGATGAACTCCAGCCCCGACATCCGCGGCATGCGCATGTCCACGAGGATCAGCTGCGGCAGGTGCTGGATCGCTGCCGCGAGACCGGCGGCCGCGTCCGAGGCCTCGAGGACCTCGTAGGGATCCCGGCGGAAAATCTCCCGGACGAGCGATCTCTGCAGGTCGTCGTCGTCCACGACGAGGATCTTGGTCCGCTTTTCGGTTTCGCTCATCGGATTACAAAGGTTATAGACGATTTTGACGCCTTCCGCCAGGGGGACTTTGAGCACAGTCTCGCTGTTCAGCGCGGAGCCGCGCGCGGGGCGAACAGCAGCCCGCTCATATACGGCGAGCTCTTTCCGGCGGCAGAGAGGTGCGAGGCCGCGTCGTAGAAATCCTGGGCGTCCCGCGCGCTGCGGCGCCCGCGGAGGACCTCGTCGGCGAGGTTCAGGGCGAGGTAGTTCGTCTCCTGCGAGTCCGTCCTCGCGGTGAGCTCATGCGACGAGGGATCGTACGCGGCGCCGCCGCGCCCGAACGCGGCGAGGTCGCGCCAGTGGTGGTCCACGGGCACGGCGCCGTAGGCGACCGACTGCAGCAGGAAATCCTGGCGGCCGGCCGGATCGGGATCGCGGAAGACGACGATCTTCTTCCACGGCCCGCGACCGTTCCAGGAGACCTGCGAGGCCATCGCCTCGTTGGGCCGGCCGTACTTCTGCGTCATCAGGCGGGCGAGGGCACGCGGCTTGGCGGGCCAATCGTCGATCGACGCGGCGGCGCGCCGGGAGACGCCGGGCGGCGCGACGGGCGCCCGGACGCCTTGGTCCGAGATGATCGCGAGCATCGCGACGGCGGCGATGACGGCGATCCAGAAACGGGCGAAGATGGATCTCATCAGCCCTCCCCTCTCGCCATAGGATAGGCCCGGGAGGGTCAAATCGCCATCAATGGCCGATCAAAAGGAGCTCCCGCCGGGAGGGAAGCTCGATTACTTGACGGCCGTGTAGTCGTAGAGGGTTCGCGCGCCGTAGATGGACGCGTCGCGGAAGACGAAGCGCCAGCCGGCGCGCTCGAACTGCCCCCTTTGGCGAAGGACCGCGGGAAGGTCCGCGTCCTTCTCGAGCTCGGCGGCCAGCTCCGCGCTGGAGCACAGCGCGATCGTGCGGCCGTCGGCGACGAGGAACTGCGCGGTCAGCACCTGCAGCGGCGCGGCCGGGCCCCCGGGGGCGGCAGGACCGGCCTCGGCCACGGCCTGGCGCGCCTCGAGGCGGATCATCCGCGCCTTCGTCTCCGGTACGCTCGCGTCGATCGTCGCCTGGACCCAGTCGAGCAGGCGCTCGCGGACCGTGGCGATGTCCTCGGCCGTGGCGATCGACTGGATGCCGTCCTCGCGGCGGATCGCGCTGGCCAGCGACGAGATCTCCTTGAGGTAGACGTTCTTCTGGGCGTCGGGGATGAAGTACATCACGATCAGATGGACTTTCTTGCCGTCGCTGGCGCCGTAGTCGATGCCGGTCGGCGTCCAGCCGACGGCGCACAGCAGGTCGCCGCCCCCGGTGGCGCGCACGTGCGGGCAGGCGACGCCGGAGCCGATGCCCGTGTTGTGCGTGCGCTCGCGGGCGATCATCTCCTCGGCGAGCTCGGGGCTGCCGGCCAAGTCGGGCACGGCCTCGATCAGGTGAGCGAGGTACTCGAGGGACTTCTCCTTGTCCTCGTCGGGCAGCTCGACGAGGCGTCCTTCTTGAAGCGCGTTGAGCAGGCTTTTCATGGCGTCAGTCCGCTCCGTAGCGGCGGATGAAGAAGGTCTTCATCCCGTGCGTGAGGATAGAGTAGCCGAGAAGCGTCGCCGCCATCCAGCCGAAGAACGAGACGGGCAGCGGGACGAAGCCGAGGTAGCCGCCGATCGGCGAGAAGGGGAGATAGAGCGCGACGCCCATCACGGCCAGCGTGGTCAGCGTCAGCGACAGGCTCGCCGAGCTCTGCACGAACGGAACCTTGTTCGTGCGGATGATGTGCACGATCAGCGTCTGCGTCAGCAGCGACTCGACGAACCAGCCGGTGTGGAACAGGTGCTCGAGGTGCGTCTTCATGGCGTCGGACGTGCCGGGAGCGGAGAACAGCGCGCACTTGTAGAAGTACATCATGAGGAAGAACGTCGTGTAGTCGAAAATGGAGCTCATCGGGCCGATCCAGAGCATGAACTTCTTGATGCTCTCGATGTTCCACTTGCGCGGCTTGAGCAGGTACTCCTCGTCGACGCGGTCGGTCGGGATGCCGAGCTGGGAGAAGTCGTAGAGCAGGTTGTTGACGAGCACCTGCATGGGGGCCATCGGCAGGAACGGCAGCCAGATGCTGGCGCCGATCACCGAGAACATGTTGCCGAAGTTGGAGCTGGCGCCCATCTTGATGTACTTGATGATGTTGCCGAAGACCTTGCGGCCCTCGATGATTCCGTCCTCGAGGACGAGCAGGCTCTTCTTGAGCAGGATGATGTCGGCCGACTCCTTGGCCACGTCGACGGCCGTGTCGACGGAGATCCCGACGTCGGCGGTCTTCATCGCCGCGGCATCGTTGATGCCGTCGCCCATGAAGCCGACGACGTGCCCGCCGCGCTGCAGCGCGCGGATGATCTGCTCCTTCTGCGCCGGCGAGAGGCGCGCGAACACCGTCGTCTTCTGCGCCAGCGCCGTCAGCTCCGCGTCGCCGAGCGTGCGGATCTGGTCGCCGGTGACGAGGCCCTCGATGGGCAGGCCCACGTCGCGGCAGATTTTCTTGGTCACCAGCGCGTTGTCGCCGGTCAGGATCTTCGTGGCGACGCCCGCCTTGCGGAGGGCCTCGAGCGCCGCGTTGGCGGATTCCTTCGGCGGGTCGAAGAACGCGACGTAGCCCAGCAGGATCAGGTCGTTCTCGTCGGCGGTCGCGAAGACCTCCTTCGACTGCGGGTACTCGCGGTAGGCGATGGCGAGCACGCGGAAGCCGTCGGCGCTGAGCTGCTCGTACTCCTCGAGCAGGTCCTTCTTGAGCAGGTCGATCAGCGGGTGGATCTCGTCGTCGACCTGGTAGCGGCCGCAGACGGAGAAGATCTCCTCGACCGCGCCCTTGCAGATCAGGACGTGATCGCCTTCATAATCGACGATGACCGACATGCGCCGGCGCGAGAAGTCGAACGGGATCTCGTCGACCTTGCGGCAGCCGCGCTCGACGTCGAGGTCCGTGTTGGCGAGGATGGCCAGGTCGAGCAGGTTGCGCAGGCCCGTCTGGTAGTAGCTGTTCATGTACGCGTAGCGCAGGACGTCCTCGCTCTCGCGGTTGGTCACGTCGACATGGCGCTCCAGGACGATCTTGTCCTGCGTCAGCGTGCCCGTCTTGTCGGTGCAGAGGATGTCCATCGCGCCGAAGTTCTGGATCGAGTTGAGGCGCTTGACGATGACCTTCTTCTTGGACATCGCAAGCGCGCCCTTCGAGAGGTTCACGGTCACGATCATCGGCAGCATCTCGGGCGTGAGGCCGACCGCGACCGACAGGCCGAACAGCAGGGCCTCCGTCCAGTCGTGCTTGGTCACGCCGATGATCACGAACACGACCGAGACCATCACGACCATGAAGCGGATCATCAGCCACGTGAACTGCTCGACGCCGCGGTCGAAGCTGGTCTGCACGCGCTGGCCGGCGAGCTTCGCGGAGATCGAGCCGAAGTAGGTCTTCGCGCCGGTGTTCACGACGAGGCCGCGCGCGGTGCCGCTCAGCACGTTGCTGCCCTGGAAGACGGCGTTGGGCAGGTCGAGGGCGCCCTTGCCGGCGGCGTCGCACGCCGCGGCGTTCTTTTCGATCGGCAGCGACTCTCCGGTCAGCGCGGACTGGCTGACGAAGAAATCCTTCGCGCTCAACAGGCGAAGGTCGGCCGGGATGATGGAGCCCGCGGCCAGGACGACGATGTCGCCGGGCACGAGCTCGTGCAGAGGGATCTCGCATTCCTTGCCCTCGCGCAGGGCCGTGCACGTCGTCTTGACCATCGCGAGCAAGCGCTCGACGGCCTTGTTCGACTGGGCCTCCTGCACGTACGCCAAGATCACGCTGAGCACGACCATGAGCCCGACGACGACGAAGGAGGGCATGTCGCCCATCGCCAGCGAGACGAACGCGATGACGAGCAGCTGCACGACCAGGGGATTCTTCGCGCGCGAGTATATCTCGGCGAGCACGCCGAGCTTGTGCGCGCTGTCGACCGCGTTGGGGCCGAACTTGGCGCGGCGCTCCTCGACCGATCCCCCGGACAAGCCCTTGTCTCCGGCGGCCAGCTTCGCGAGCGCGGCTTCCGGCGTCAGCGCTCCGACCTCGAGGAGCTCGGCCTCGCCCTGCGCCGCCTCCGGGGTCGTCAGCGGCTTGCCATCACTGCGCTTGAGCAGCCGGTCCATGAGAGAGGGGGATTGCGTCGCGGTCGAGGTCATAAGAGGAAAGAGGAACCGGGGCTCGGGGATCAGTTTAGCACAGAACGCCGAAGCGCTCAACACGAGGCGGGCTTGGCTCTTGCGTTCAGCGCGAGCGAAGGTTACTCTGTGTGGATCGGAGGCGCACGCTCGAGATGAGGCATGGGATTTCCGTCGTCTGCGGCGCCCGCGCGCGCCCGAGGAGCCGAGCGCTCGCCGCGGCGGCCTTGCTGTCGGCCGCGCTGGTCTCGCCCGCGCGCGCCGGCCTCTCCGCCCTCCGCTGCCCCGACTGCAACGTCGTCATGGTCATGATCGACGTCCTCCGCGCCGACGAGCTGAAGGTCGGCGGGAGCGCCGCGTCCATCATGCCGAACCTCGATGATTTGGCGTCGAGGTCGGCGGCGTTCTCGAACGCGTTCAGCCCGGCGCCCATCACGGGCCCGTCCGAGCTGTCGATCATGACCGGCCTTTACCCTTGGCATCACGGCATGGAGATCGTCCAAAGGGACCAGGCGCGGCGCGACGATTGGCTCAAAAGCGGCGATATCCTGCCCGCCATCTTGAAGCGGCACGGCTACGAGGCCTACGCCGTGCGTTTCCAGGCGGGAGGCTCCTCGAGGGACCGGGGTATGCCCCCGGACCCGCCGGCCGGGAAAAAGTTCTTCCTGACGATCTGGAGCGACGTCCACGATCCTTACACCCCGAGTCCCGAGGACGTCGCGCGATTCGCCCCGTCGCTGTCGGAAGCGGATTATCCGAACGAGAAGGACGTGCTTCGCTGCATGACCTCAGCGCTGATCGGCGGCGTCGCGCCGCCGTCGTCGCTCAGGGACGACCCGCCCGGACTGCCGATCACGGCCACGCTCGGGTCTCCGGAGGAGCGGAAGAAGGTCGCGGCTTTCGCCGCGCTGTCCGATCCCCTCGTGCGGCTTGCTCTGGTCAAGAGGCTCGACCCGTTCGCCACGACCAACACCCTCGCCTCCCGCTGCTTCTGGAGCTTCTTTTCGACGGGGACGGCGGGCACCGCGCGCGCCCTCTACGACGCCAAGGCCCGCGAAGTGGACGACAAGCTGGGGCGCCTGCTCGGCGTGCTCCGAGAAAGGGGCCTTCTGAAGAACGCGATCGTGGTCGTGACGTCGCAGCACGGCGAGGAGTTCCTGGAGCATGGAGGCGTCGGCCACGCGCAGCTCTACGGGGAAACCCTCCGCGTCCCGCTCCTCGTCTCGGTTCCCGGGCTCAAGACCGGCCGCGTCATCGACGCGCAGGTGCGGAACGTCGACATCCTGCCGACGTTGCTCGACGCGCTGGGCATCGACGCGCCCAAGGCGATCGACGGCGAAAGCCTCCTGCCGTGCGTGGAGGGCCGCTGCCCGGCGCGGCCGGCGTACTCCTTTTGGGACGGGGAATTCGCCCTGCGCGACGACCGCTATACCTTCATCCGGAGGCAATCGAAGGACAGGCCCGACGAGCGGCTGTTCGACCGGATCGCGGATCCGCGGGAGCAGACGAACATCGCGCCGCTCCACCCGGAAGAAGCCGCGCGGCTGCGGGCGGCGCTGGAGAAGGAGGCCGATAGCTCGCGCGCGCCCGAACGGTGGCCCCGCGAGATCGACCCGGAGATCCGGCGGCAGATCGAACGAAGGGGTTATTGGTAGGAGCCGGCGCCGTCCTTCGGCCGGGCGCCCGCGGCGTTAGAACGAGTAGTTGATGTCGGTGAAGACGGAGAGGCCCTCGCGGCCGATGCCGAAGTCGACGGAGCCGACGACCTGGGGACGCGCGACGGCGCGCACGGCGGCGCCGAAGACGGGGCGGACGGTCCGGACGGAGGCGTCCTGCGGCGCGTCGTAGACGCTGCCGAGGCCGGCGAAGGGGGCGAGCTGGATCTCGGTCGTGACGCCGGCGGTCCGCGCCTCGTACATCTTGATGCGGTCCTCGACGTTGAGCGTCGACGTGCCGCGCGCGATGTAGCGCCCGTCGCCGTACGCGCGCAGCGAGTACTTGCCGCCCATGCTCGGCTCGATCCAGAACGGCGGCGTCGGGCCGAGCAGCTGCTCGAAGCGGCCCTGGACGGCGAACACCTGCGCTGGATGCTCCGGGACCGCGACGAACCAGCGCGCCTCGGCGCCGTAGCGCTCGTAATCGTACTGGCTCAGGAAGCCCCGCACGGCCTTCTCGGCGTATGCCTGCGCGTAGACGCCCTTGCTCGTGGTCACGGCGTGATCGCGGGTGTCGTAGTCGAAAGTGAGGCGGGTCTCCGCCGTCTGCTCGGCGTTCTGCGCGTACTGCTGCGGGAAGGAGTCGGCGAAGGTCGGCAGCCCCGGTATCGGCCCGTTCAATATGCGGCTGGCGACGTAGCGCTGTGAGAGGCGCGCGCGGAACGCCGACTCGGGGCGAAGCGGCGTGCCGACGGCCAAGTCGTACAGCCAGTAGTCCTGGATGTAGTTGGCCTCCGCGTTCTTGGGCGAGTCCGGCCCCAAGCCGAAGAAGCGCTGGCCCGCGTCGCGGTTCTTCTGGAATCGTCCGAGCACGTCGTAGGACGTGCCGAACAGGCTGTGGTCCGTGTACTCCGTCATGACCTCGTTCTCGAATTTGGCGCGCGAGACGCGCCCGACGAACGCGGCGTCGTCTTCCGGATAGTAGTAATAGCGGTACGTCGGCGAGAGCTTGAAGTCCTTGTTGTAGGTGAGCGAAGGCGCGTGGATCTGCTTGATGCGGTCGTCGTTCTCGCCCTGGAGCACCAGGATCGGCATCACGCCGTAGGTGATGCCGCGGTTCGGGTCCGTGTCGATGACCGGGATGCGCACGAACATGCCGCGCTTGATGGGCTTGAGCATCCAGCGCAGCGCCCCGGGGGTCTGGTCTTCCTCGCCGGACGACTCCTGGGCGGCCTTGCGGATGCCGCCGGGCGTCTCCCGGTTCGGCACCATCTCCTGGTCGCTGCCGGGGTCCGTCGTGCCGGCGGTGGAGCCCGCGCCGGAGGACGCGCGGGCCGCGGAGGCGGCCGCGAGCAGCAGGACGGCGAAGATGACCGCGCGCGTGATCATGAGCGCGGTATTCTAGTCATTCTCGGCTAGGCGCGCCAAGCTCCAGCGGGCCTGCTCGGCGAGCGTCTCGTCGGGGCCCGCCGCGAAGCGCTCGAGCGTGGGGCGGTGGCGCGGATCGCCGGAGTTGCCCATGGCCAGCAGGGCGTTGCGCGTCATCTTGCGGCGCATCGCGCGGGCGGCGGGGAGACCCTTGAAGCGCGAGCGCAGGTCCGGCGCGGCGGCGAGGTCCTCCAAGGGCTGCTCGGCCGCGATCCTCGGAGGGGGCAGGGCGCGCGCGGGCGCCTCGAACCGGTTCCACGGGCAGACCTCCTGGCACACGTCGCACCCGTACACCCAGTCGCCGACGCCCGCCCGGAAGCCCTCCGGGATCGGCCCTTTGTGCTCGATCGTGAAGTACGCGATGCATTTCGACGCGTCGAGGACCCGTTCCCGGGGAAAGGCGTCCGTCGGACACGCGTCGAGGCAGAGGCGGCAGGTGCCGCAGTGGTCGGCCTCGGGGGCGTCCGACGGCAGCTCGCGGTCGATGGCCAAGCCCGCCAGCAGGAAGTAGGAGCCGAGGCCGGCGGAGATCATCATGGCGTTCTTGCCCTGCCAGCCCAGTCCGGCGGCGCGGGCGTAGGAGCGCTCGAGGATGGGGCTCATGTCGCAGAAGGGCACGGCGTGGACGCCGGGCACCGCCGCGGCGAGCCAGTCGCGCAGGGCACCCATGCGGTCGCGCAGAAGGCCGTGGTAGTCGGGGCGCACGGCGTAGCGGGCCAGGCGCCCGTGGCCGGGCTTGGAGGCGCTTTTAAAACCCGGATCCCCATACGAGAAGCCGCACATGAGCACGGACTTGGCGTCCGGCATCCACGCCCGGATGTCGCGGCGCGAGCCGGCGTTGCGGGCCATGTAGTCCATGCCGCCGTGCATGCCGGCGGCCACCCAGGCGTCGTAGGCGGGGCCGTCGGCGGCGGGGGCGGCGGCGGCGATGCCCGCGAGGTCCGCGCCCAGCTCGCGGGCGAGCGACTTCAGCGCGGCGGCGAGGGCGTCGGGGGTCAGGCCCGCGCGACCTTGAGAATCTTGAACGTGCGCACGCCGGCGGGCAAGGTCACGTCGGCCGTCTTGCCGACCTTCTTGCCGAGCAGGCCCTGGGCGAGCGGGGACTGGACGGAGATCTTGCCCTCCATCGGGTCGGACTCGTCCTCGCCGACGAGGGTGTACTCGACGGTGTCGCCGTCGGCGTCCTCGAGCTTGACCGTGGTGCCGATGGCGACGGTGTCCTTGGGGATGTCCATCTCGTCGATGATCTTGGCGGTCTGAAGCTTGTCCTGGATCTGGCCGATGCGGCCCATGACCTCGCCCAGCTTCTCCTTGGCGGAGTGGTACTCGGCGTTTTCCTTAAGATCGCCCTTCTCGCGCGCCTCGCCGATGTCGATCGAGGTCTGGGCTTTCTGCTTCATCAGCGCCTCGAGATCTTTTTTGAGCTTGTCGTATCCGGCGCGGGTCAAATAAGTGTCGGCCATATGAGTCTCCTGTTGAAATTATAGAAAATGCGCGATCTTCACCGTGGATCGCCGTTTGGGCCGCGGCCCCGGCTAGCGCCCGTACCAGCCGTCGACGCTGATGGTCATCTCGCAGTCGACCGGCACGCTCCGGTAGGCGACTGGCTTGCCGTCGATCGTCTTCGACGTCGCGAAGGTGAAGGGAAGAGCCGACGCCTTGAGGGTGAACGAGTCCTCTCCATTCTTGCCGGAGACGAGCGAGAAGACGCGCGACGGAGTGCCCCGGGTCTCGGGATTGTAGCCGAGCTGGTAGGAGTCTCCGCCCTGGACCCAGGTCAGATTGAGGAGGAACTGGCCGGGCTTGAGGCTCGCGTCGTCGCGGTAGAGCACGAGCTCGCGGCGGCCGGCGGGCTCACTCGCGCCGGCGGTCTCGTGGGCGAGCTCGAAGGGCCCGGTCTCCGCGCTGCGCAGGGAGATGGTCGAGGAGTGCTTCGGGCTGCAGCGGCCGCCCGGGGCGAACAGCGCCAGCTGGTCGAAGCTCGTCGCTTGACGCAGCACGAGGCCGAGCGCGGCGTTGCGGCAGGTCAGCTCGTAGGCGCTCACGGGGCGGTCCTGGTAGGTATAAAGATTGCTGGCGCAGAAGTTCGTGCGGGAGGAGGGGATGTCGGTCGTGACGGCCGTCGGGGCCGCGGGCGCGGCCGGCAGGGTGTCGGTGCCGGCCTGGGCGAGCAGAGCGCTCAGCGCGGTCCCGGTGGGCTCGGCGGAGACGGCCAGGGGGAGCAAGAGCAGCGCGGCGAGAAGCTTGATCGAGGACATCGGGCGTGGTCTCCGGTAAAAGGGTGCTTGCGCCCCGGCGAAGCGGGGATTGTCATTTTAGCAATTCAGCCCGGCCAAAGTCCAAGGACGCGGCGACGGGCGGCCCACGCTCAGCGGAGCTTGGACCAGTCGGACTTCGGGTCGAAGACGACGGCGTCCGCCGTCGCCTGCAGCGTTTCGGCTCGCGCGGGATCAAGCCCCTGGGGGTCGGCGCCGAGCGATCTCTTTTTGAAGAGGATCGAGTACACGACGCACGCCGTCAAGTAGGTGCCTTGAGGGGAGGGGTGGTGATCGTCGGCGTACAGCGGGATGTCGGGGCGCGCGCGGCGGACCTCGCGCCAGGCCTCCCCCGCGGGCGCGATGAGGCCGGAATTATCGCGCGCCATGCCGGCATAGGCGCGCAGCAGGCCGTCCTGCATCCCGTCGTAAGTGCAGAGGATCGGCGCGTACCCGCAGTTCGTCGCGTCGCCGTCCTTGAAGCCCCAGGTCTCGAGATAGACCAGCCGCGTGCGCGGGTCGTTTTCTCGGATCGCCCGCGACAGCTTGAGCACGGAGGACGCCACGTCATGGCCGGGCGCGGAGACGATCGGCAGTTCGCTGTGCTCCTGGACGACGGCGAAGGCCCAGTCTTCCGACGGTAGCTTCTGGTGAACGAAAGAGGCGTCGTCCAGCGCCCTCTGGGCCGTCGAATTCGCTCCTCCGGGCGCGGTGACGAGGACGTCCACGGGATCGCCGCGGGAGGCGGCGATGCCCGAGAAGACTCTCGGGAGGTCGTTCGTCGAGATCAGGCTGTCGCCCACGAACAAGACGTGGGCGGCCGGCGCTCGGAGCGCGGCTGGAGGCTTTCGGCAGGCGGAGATCGTCAGCGCGATGAGCGCGAGGGTCGAAGGAAAGCGTCTCGTCCAGCCGCCCCGTCCGCGCTTCATCCCCCGAGGTTAGCCCCGTTTCTCATGCATTGCAAGAGCGCGAGCGCGAATGGGGCTTGCGCCCGGGACGGAGAGGGTCTACACTGCGCCTGATGACGTATCGCGTGCTCGTGATCGAGGACGACCCGGACATCCAGGGCTACTGCAACACCGTCCTGGAGAGCGCCGGCTTCGCGGTCGACTCGACGAGCACCGCCGAGGGAGCGCGCCGGCTGTACGGCAACCGGCCCGACTTGATCGTGCTCGACATCGGCCTGCCCGACGGCAACGGCATCGACCTGATGCGCGAGTGGCAGAAGTTCGGCGCGACGCCGCCGATCCTGTTCCTGACGGCGCGCGGCGACATGAAGACGCGCCTGGAGTGCTTCCAGCAGGGCGCGCAGGATTACCTGCTCAAGCCGTTCGCCGCCGAGGAGCTGCTGGCGCGCGCGAAGGTCCACCTGCAGGTCAAGAAGTCGCAGGACGACCTGCTGCGCCGCAACTACGAGCTCGAGCTCGTCACCCGCGCGCGCCAGGACATGGCCGACATGATCGTCCACGACCTCAAGGCGCCGCTGACGTCGATCAAGGGGACCCTGCAGCTGATCCTCGCTCATGGGCTGATCAGCGCGGAGGGCTATGCCAGCCTGCTGCAGAACGCGGGCTCGGCCGCGGATTTCATGCTGCTCATGCTCAACGACCTGCTCGACGTGGGCCAGGCCGAGGGGCTCAAGGCCGAGCTGGCGACGGTGGAGGCGCGGCCGCTCTTCGAGAAGCTGCAGGCGCTGTTCCTGGGCCGCGCCCAGCTCTCCGGCATGGAGATCGCCGCCCGCGTGGCTCCGGGGGCGGAGCGCTTGCGCGCGGACCAGAACCTGCTCTACCGTATCGGCGCCAACCTGATCGCCAACGCGATGAAGGCGTCGCCGCAGGGCTCCAAGATCGAGCTCGACGCCGAGCGCGCCGGCGGCAAGTACCGCTTCATCGTGTCCGACCGGGGGCGCGGCGTGCCGGACGCCGAGAAGACCCGGATCTTCGAGAAGTACATGACGTCGCACCGGGAGGGGTCGCCGCTCGAGACCGGCACGGGCCTGGGTCTCGCGTTCTGCCGCGTCGCGACGGCGGCGCTCCAGGGGCGGATCTGGGTCGAGGACCGTCCGGGCGGCGGCAGCCGCTTCATCCTGGAGCTGCCGGACTCGGCGTCCTGACGGTCGCGGTCAGAAGCTTAGCTGGACCCGCGAGAAGACCGCCTGCTCCAGGTATCTCGGGCCGCCCGCGTACACGGTCCGGAGATAGTCGACGGCGACGCGGACGTTGCCGTTGAGGTACCAGTTGAGACCCGCCGACTCGGCGTCGGCGCGGCGTGCCGAGGCGGTCGGGCTCGCATAGACCGGGAAGGCGGCGCGGTCGATCCACAACGCGCTGTAGCGGCCCGCGAGCTCGAAAGCGCCCCATCCGCGGTTCTTGGGATCGAAGTTCGTCTTGGGCTTGACTCCCTCGTACGCGCGCTTCTCGCCGGTGAGCACCCAGGAGGCCGCGGCCTGCCAGGCGCGATTGGTCAGCGTCGTGGAAGCGGCCCCTTTCGCGACCTGTTGGCTCGAGGAGACGTACTCGCCGAGAACGCCGAATGGGCCCGCATACCAGTAGGCCTGCGGCATCAGCCGTTCGCGCTCGCCGGCGGCGGCGACGCCGGTCAAGTAAGAGAAGAAAGGCAGCTGGGCCTCGCTGGAGTACGCCGGAAGGCCGGCCGCGCCGCCGTCGCGCTGGCGGCCGTAGCTGCCCGCCATGCCGACGCCGAGGTCCTCGAAGAGGGCCGGGCCGGAGCCGCGGAAGGGAGTGAGGAAAAGACGCCCGACGAAGTCCTTGTTGTTGTCGGAGTCGGCGTCGTCGGAGGCGCCGTCCGCGGCGCCGTTGACCACCGCGAGCGCGTACTCGGCCCTGCGGTTGAATAATTGCCCGTGGAGCTGGGCGCCGACGTCGCGGTTGGGGGCGATGTCCTGCGGCAGGCCGCGCTCGACGAACAGCGTGTCGACGTCGGCGACCAAGCGCTCAAGGGAGAGCGGCGCCTTCATCTTTCCGGCCTGGAGGCGGAGCTCCGGCAGGTCATTGAAGTCAACCCAGGCCTCCTGGAGCAGGGATTGTCCGGAGGCGAAGTCCGGCAGGATTCGGAATTCGATGTGGTCTTGGATCACGCCTTCGACGTAGATGCGGGCGCGCCGGACGAGGAACTCGTCGGCGCCGTTCGGCGCGGCGGTGAGGAAAGCCCGATCATCGGATTGGAGGACGCCGCCGAGGCGCAGGCGAAAGTCGGCGCGGTTCGGCGCCGAGAGCCAGAAGCCGTGGCGCGTCCAAGGCGGAGCCGGGGCCGTCGGCGGAACGCGCCGCTCGAGCGCCTCGACGCGCTGCTCCAGGGTGAGCGTCGTCGAAGAGGCCGCGACCTCCTGCGCCGCGCCGGACGCGGCGCAGGCGAGCAGAGAGAGCGAAGCGAGGGCCGCGCCCCGGAAGGTGCTCAACCTCATGCCTTGCCCGTCATGGGACGGCGATGATAGAAAGGACGGAGGAGCGCATGCAACCGGGATGACGTCAAGAAAAGATGACGGCGTTTATTTGAGAGGCACGCCGCCGACGACCGTCGCGTCGCCCGCGGGCGCCGAGCCGCAGGCCGGATAGCGCGGAATTTGCTCCGGAGCGGGCCTCGGGCAATAGTCGGTCGAAGCGGATTTCGTGTCGAAGCGAGCCACGCACCTCGCCGCCGCCGGGGTCGCCTGCTGGCAGTCCACGCCGCCGCTGGAATTGAGGACGATCACGTCCTGCCCCTCGCGGGCTTTTTCTTTCCCGTTCGAAAGCGTATAGAGGACGTTGACCACCGTTTGTCCGGTCTCTCGAACATGCGTCGAGCGCGCACTGACGACCAATTGCGAAGGACCTTGGATGCCGTCGTCCATCGAATTCCGCGAGAAATCGACGATGTCGCAGGTGTTCGACGAGCGGTCGGACGGATTTGTGCTCATCTCTCTCTTGGCATGCAGGACTTGCAGGCGCAGTCTGTTCGCGAAACGCTTGCCGCCGGCGCCGAGCGAGGCGGCGGCCTCGTACACATCCGCCATCGCGCAATCAAGAGCAAGCGCCGGGTTCTTCGAGTTCGTCGGCCCTTTCGGAGGGTTCGCGGGATCATCGTGCTTCAAACTCAGCTCCGGACCGGCTCCCGAGTCCATCTTGAGCTGCCCGTTGAGGTGATCGGCGATCTCATCGCGCTCGCGGCGCTCCGCCGCGGCTCGCTCCGCTTCCTGCTGACGCCGTTCGGCCTCTTGCTGGCGCCGGCGCTCCAGCAATCGCTGCTGGTACTGCGCCTGCTGCTGCTCGACCGTGGGTCCGGCGGGCGCCGCGGGGGCCGGCCGGGGCTGCATCGCGCTCTGCAGCATCTGCCCCCAAATCTGGCCCATGCCGTTGACGAAGACTTGCTGCGCGGGCGTGAGGCCGGCGCCGGTCGGCGCCGCCGCGCCCGACCCGCCGCCGCTCGACGGGCAGGTATTGGAGCAGACGCAGTCCGGCAGAGGATCGCCTTGCTGCGTGCGGCACGTGCCGGAAACGGCGCGCTGCGCGCGCGCCGGGGGCGCCGCGATGATGAAGAGAGCGAGCGTCGGCAGGATTCGGCTCACGGTACTCCGTTCTTGGCCTTCTCTTCCCAAACGATGAGCTTATCCTGCGCGACTTGAACGTCCTTGGCGTTCGGCGCGAGCGCGACATAGAGCCTCATGTGCGACGCGGCGCGGGCGAATTGTCGCTGCTCCCCGTCGAGCAAGGCCGCGTTGAACTGCCCCTCGGGCCATAAAGGGAACACCGCGAGCGCCTGCTCGTAGTACTTGACGGCGTCGGCGAAGCGCTTCTCGTGAACGG
>DATNGC010000080.1:0-5770 GCA_035606075.1 Elusimicrobiota bacterium | reverse complement strand
TGGAGATATCGTTGGCGTTGACCTTTTGAAGGAAGGCGAGCGCCTGCGGGCCGGTCACGAAGACCTGCCCCATGTGGGAGACGTCGAACAAGCCGACGCGATTGCGGACCGCGTCGTGCTCTTTCATGATCGATTCGTACTGGACCGGCAGCTCCCAGCCGTGGAAGTCCACGATCCGGCCGCCCAGGCGCTGATGGGACTCGAACAGCGCGGTCCGACGCGGAAGCGTCGAGGTCGTCATGACCTCAAACTATCATTTTTCCTTGGGCCCGACAATGAGGCCGGAAACGAGCCGGCCGCGCTTCATTCCCGGCGCGTCTTGACAACGCGGGACGCGGGGTCTACACTCGGGGAAGCCGTCCGAACGTGAGGACCCTATGCCCCGCCTCAAGTTCTCCGCCGTCCTGCCTGTGACGCTCGCCGCGCTCGCGATGCTCGCCGCGCTGGCGGCTCCCGCGTCCGCCGACCCGCGCTCCGCCGCGAACGCCCTTTTCGACGACCCGGTCGAGCGCGAGGCGTTCTTCGCGATGATGGCCGCCGATCCGGCGCTGTCGGCCGCCGTCGCCAAGGCCGAGGCTTCCGGCGGCGTGAAAGCGGCCCCCGCCGCCGCCGAGTGGAGGAAGAGCGTCCTCGCCGAGCTGACGAAGACGCGGACGGCCCTCGCCGCCGGGATCAGGCAAAACCCGCCCGCGGCCGATTACCCCGCGGCCCCGCTCGTCGCGCCGCTGATCAAGAGCCTGAAAAAGCAGAACGCCGCGGACCTCTACGTGAGCCTCGGAGCGACGCTCGCCAAACACGACGCGGCGGCGCCCCCGACCGCGGCGCCGCAGGCGTGCCCGCCCGGCGCCGCGCGCAAGGCCTTCGAGCAGGCGCGGGCCGCCGCGGGGAGCGGCGACATGACCGCGGTCACGGGAGAATGCCAGGCGTCGCCGTTCGCGGCCGCTCCGGCGTCGACGGCGAAGGATCCCAAGGCCCTGTTGACCCCGTCGGCCCAGGTCCCGCCCAACGTGACCGATCAGCGCACGACGACCGGGGCGCCGCCGGCGCCCGGCGCGGACAGCGAGAAGGGCGCCGGCGGCTCCGGCGGCTTATTCTCCTCGCTGCCGTGGAGCAAGATCGGCCTCGGAGCGGGGCTCGGCGGGATGCTCGGGATGGCGATGGGCTTCGGCTCGCCGCTCGGCGTCGTCGGCGGAGCGCTGATCGGGGCGGTCCTCGGCGCCGTGATGTTCAGCGGCGTGATCGGCAAGCTCTTCGGCGGCGGGAAGTCGGGCTCTTAGCCGCGCTCCCCGCCGGCCGCGACTCCGCTATCGCCAGCCGGGTCCGGGCGGATCGATGACGCCGGCCTGCGGGGCGTCGAGCAGAGGCGCGGCGGCGCCGTCCGTCGTCACGCGGACGTGCGTCTGCTCGAGGTTCACGGCCGCGTGGCCGGGCCCCGCGAGACGGACGGTCCAACGCGCGGTCGCGCGCCCCCCCGGCGCCAGCGCGTCGGCGACCTTGATCTCGGCCGCCGGCGCGAGACGCGTTCCCTCGGTGCCCACGGGGCGGAACGTCTCTTGGACCGCCTCCAGGCGCACGCCGCGAAGCGTCCGGCCCGTCTTGTTCTCGACGGTCAGCCGGATCTCGACCTCCTCGTCGTGGAAGTAGATCGGGAACTCGCGCAGGGCCGTCGCGGGCACCGGCCCGTCCGCGCGGCGGACGGTCCCGTCCGCGAAAGACGCGGTGAATCCGCGCGAGTCCATGCGGATCAGGCCGCGCGGCCGCAGGAACGAGGCCCGCGCGACCAGGCCGCCGGAGTCGAGCCTCGGCCCGCGGAACGGCGCGAGCGCGGGCGCGGGCCCGGCATGCGCCGCCGGCGGCGTCGAGAAGTCGCGCTCGCTGCCGTCCAAGACGGCGGCGACGCTCCGTCCGGGCTCCATGGCGATCAGCATGCGGTCGGCAGGAGCGCCCGAGCCGAGCGGCATGACCAGCGGAGCCGGCTCCGGCGAAGCGCTGTCGGCGGACATCGTCGACGGAATGGGCGCGTCCGGGCCGGGCGCCGGAAGATCGGGCGGCGGGGCCGTCGACGGATCGAGCCCCGCGCGGACTTGCGCGATCACGAAATCGCAGACGACGCGCGCCGATGCCAGCCACGAGGACCCCGCGGGCGCCTTCGCGGGCGCGGCGGCCGCCGGATGAGCGGCGGGGAAAGCGGCGAAGCGCGACGCGGGCGGCGGGAAGGCGGCGCGCGGGACCGTCAACGCGAGGGGCAGGCTCGCCGCGCCGGTGGACTGCACGGACAGGGCGACGGCGGCCGCGGCGGCGAGGAGGCGGGTACAGGCGCGCTTCATGGGGGCACCTCTCGCCCGCAGTGTAGCCCCGGAGTCGGGCGGCCGCCACCGCTCGACGGTAAAACCCCGAAAAAAGATCGGTAAAGACCCGCGCGCGTCCGGCTCCCGCGGCCCGGCAATCGGCGAGCGCCCGGTTGATGGACTTCACGGCCGCCTTCAAGTGCGCCCGGCGAGAGGCCGCGCTTGGAACTTTTTAGCCCCCCGCTCCGTATACCTAGCGGCGCCGCACGGCGACGACGAGACGGAACGGAGGATAAGCAATGGACGACGCGGGCTGGAGAGGAAGGCTGCCGAAGCTGAGGAGCATGGCGGCGATGTGCGGCGGAAGGCTGGAGCTGGCGGCGCGCTATGAGCGCCCCTTGGAGGCGCTCGCGCAGGGCTTCTTTCACGAGCGCACGCGCGCGGAGCGGGAAGCGACGGCGCGGCGGGATTTCGAACGAGCGTGGAAACCGGCGCCGTAGCGCTAGCGGGAGAGGACGTCGGTGAGCGCCTGAGCGAGGCGCCGGCGGTCGAGCTCGTCGGCGAAGCGCAGCTCGGCGAGGCGATGGCCGTCGGCGTCGTCCTCGGCGTGCGCCACGCGCGCGAGCAGTCCCTCGAAGCGGTCGCCCGCGAGCTCGAAGGACAGGAACAGCGACTCGCCCGCCACGAGCCGCGTCGCCGTCGAGAGCTCGGCGCCGCCGGAGGTGAGCTTCACGAGACGGCCCCAGCCGTCCTGTCGCGCCGCCGCGGGCTCGAAGGTGAGCAGGACCGGAAGGAACGCGGCCGCCTTTCTCATCGCGGGCCCTCGTCGCGGTGGCGCGTCAGCCGCGCGGGCCCCGAGCCGTCGCGGCGCTCGGCCACGGTCCAGAAGCGCTCGCCGTCGAACGCGAGGCCCTTGGGCACGTAGGCGCCGTCGGCATACTCGGGCAGCGGCAGGACGGCGACGATCCGGCTCGGGTCGGCGAGGTCGTGGCGGCGCAGGACGCGGTCGGCGGAGTCCAGCGTCCACAGCGCCGAGCCGTCCCACAGCAGGGCGTTGGGGGTCAGCCCGGGAAGTCGGTATTTCTTGACGACCGTCAGGTCGGCGTCGAGCAGGCGCTTGCTCAGCGCGCGCGCGTGCTCGTCGAGCGTCCAGAGATAGAGGCCGTCGAAGGCCAGGCCCGCGCAGTCCGGCGCGGCCTTCGGGTAGCGCTGCAGCGGCGTGAGCTTGGCGTCGCGCATGCGGCGCACGATCGTGCCGTCGGCCGAGACCGTCCACACCGCGTCCTGCGCGAACGCGGCGGCCACCGGAGTCTCGGCCGTCAGGTGCCGCACGGTGAGAACGTTCGGGTCCCCCGGCCTCGACTCCTGGTACAGCGACTGCGTGAACCAGTCCACGACCCAGACGTCCCTGCCGTCGAAGGCGAGACCGGCCGGATGCGACACCGGCAAGGTCCAGGAGTCGACGCGCGCGGCGAGCGCGGCGGCGTTCGCGCGGACCCGCTTGAGCGAGGCGACGCCGAGCGCGGCCGCGAGGAAGGCGCCGACCGCGAGCCCGTACCAGGCGGACGAGCGCCGGCGCGGGGCGAGCCGCACGGGCGAGAGGACCGTGCCGGGGCTGCGCAGGCTCTTCGAGACGCAGGCGCGCAGGTCCTCGCGCGTCCACGGCGGGGGCACGACCTCGACGGCGCCCGCGCGCATCAGCGCCACCGCGCGCGACGCGTCGCGCTTCTTGAGCGCCGCGACGACCGGCGTGAGCGGGAAAACGCGCGCGAGCTCGCGCGTCAGCGTCTCCGCGTCGGCGCCGCCGCCGTCGACGACGACGAACGCCCGCGGACGGCGCTCGCGCGCGAACTCGAGGGCCTCGGCCAGCCGCCCGGCGCCCTCGGCCGAATGGCCGAGCTCGCCGAGGAGAGAAGCGAGCTCCTCGCGGTCTCCGGTCTCGGCGGCGAGCAGTCCGATGGAGGCCATGGTCAGGGTTTCGGGGACGGGATGGTCAGGGCGGTCCCCTCCCGGGGCAAGCCCCGGTCGACCGCGCCGGGGTTGGCGTCGTAGATGATCTCCCAGAGATTGGGATCGCCGTAGTAATGGGCGGCGAGCGAGCGCAAGGTGTCGCCGGCGACCACCATGTGCTGCTTCGGCCACGCGGGCGGCGGCGCCAGCTTCTTGGCCTTGGGCAGGACGAGGGGCTTGGCGGCGGGCTGGCGCGACGCCTCGACGTCCTTGGTGCGGTAGTCGATCTCCTCGTTCTTCTTGAGCAGGGAGCGGTATTCGTCCTGCGCCTCGGTGGCGCGCTTTTCCAGGACGCGGAGCTCGCCGACGGCGGCGCTCTTGTTCGTCTCCGCGTCGGAGGTCTCCACCTCGAGCGTCTTCTTTCGGTCCTCGAGGTTGTCGATCTCGTGGCGCAGGCGCTCGGCCTCGGCCGCCGCGGCGCCGACGAAGGAGCCCGCGAAGCCCGGCGCGCCGAAGCGGTACGAGAAGGAGGCCTCGTAGCCGCCGCCAACGCGGTTGATGCCGGACGTCGGCAGGGACATGGCCACGTCCAGGATCACCGGCGAGAAATTGACGCCGAGGCCGAAGGCGACCGTGCCCACGCCGTCGAGGCTCTGCCCGCGGCCGGCGCGCACCTTGAGGAGCCCCTGAAGGTAGCTCGCCTCGATGCCCGGGTAGAACTCGGCCAGGCCCCCCTTGACCCGGAAGTCGCCCGCGAACGTGTAGCGCTTCTGCCACGTGTAGGCCGGCGCCAGCAGCAGGCCGCCGCGCGGCACGCCCGTGTAGGTGGTCAGGTCGGTCAGCGCGGCGCCGAAGCTCAAGCCCATGTCGGTCCGCGCGATCGCGCCCGCGTCGAAGCCCATGCCGAAGCCCGCGCCGCTGCCCTTGCCCTTGTCCACGTTGACGAACTTGAAGTTCGCGCCGACCTTGAGCGGCTTCGAGAGCGGGATGGAGTCGGGGACCTTGTACTCCTGCGCGTAGTTGAACATGAGCGTGTCCATGTCCCCGCTGCGGACCTGGCGCTCGAGGTGGTAGGAGGCGCCGATCGTGGCGGTGTTGATCGGCTCGTAGGGCCGGAGATAGGCCGCGGACGCCTGCGTCAGCTGGCCGACCGGCGACTCCAGGCGCCCGAGCGAGCCCGCCGCCTGCACGTAGGGCGTGTTGGCCGAGCCCGCCGGGTTGTAGTACATCCCGAACGGGTCGTCCGCGATCGCGCCGAAGGCCGTCCCCATGCCCATCGCGCGCGCCCCGGGGCGCACGTCGTTGAAAGCGACGGCGCCGGCGGACGCGGCGGAGAAAAGCGCCGTCAGAGACAGCAGGAACGCGCGGCCGGTCATGTCGCGGAGTATAACGAAAGGTTGTTACGAGATTGAGAACTCCGGGGCTTGACGACGCCGCCCCGGGGGGCCATAATCAACGGGTATGAGCGACGGGAATTCCCGCGGCGGCGGACTGGGCGCCGTCATCGTCGCCGTCGTCGTCGGCGGCTCCGC
>DATNGC010000079.1:0-7308 GCA_035606075.1 Elusimicrobiota bacterium | reverse complement strand
TACCGCAAGAAGCAGCAGGAGATCGACGACCTGAAGGCGAGCCTCCAGCGCAGCATCACGGACCTGGTCCGTCAGTATCAGTCCCGCCTGCGCGGCGCCGAGCCGGAGCCGGCGCCTCAACCGCGCTGACGAATGGCCCAGGACGAGTTCGACCGGCTGCTGGAGCACTGCAGCGAGCGTCTCGCGGAGATCTCGCTGAGCATCCCGGCGCTGGAGGACGGCTCGCCCCGGCCGGCGGTCTACACGCTCGAACCGCAGCCGCCCAAGCCGGCGCCGCGCCCGGCGGCGCCGCCGCGGCCTCCGGAGGCTGCCGAGCGCCCTGCGGAGCCGGCGGGCGTCCTTCCGGAGGCGCCGGCGCCCGCGCCGGCGCCCGAGCCGTTTGCCGAGCCGGCTGCCGAAAGCGAGGTCTTTCCGCCCCCGCGCGCGGAGGAGCGCCCGCCGGCGCCTCAATGGCGGCCGGGGCCGCCGCGCACGCCGCCTCCTCCCACGCCCGTCCCCGCGTCCCGCGGCGGCCGCCGCGCCGCCGCCGCCGCCGCCGCGGGCGTTCTGGCCGCGGCGGGCGCGTACGTCCTCTGGCTCATGCGGCGGCCGGCTCCCGATCTCGATATCGAATTGGACCGCGCCGACGCGATGGCCGTCCGGCCGGAGAGGGGCGACCTCCTGGTCGCCGAAGGGCGCGGGCTCGTCGACATGTCCCGCGCGGGACAGACGCTCGGGCGCCAGCCGCTCGACGCGGCGGTCGACACGATGTGCTGGGACCAGGGGGTCCTGTGGACCGCGGACGGCCGCACCGCGTCGGTCGTCGAGCGCGGCGAGGGAGGAAAGGACACCGTCTTCTCGCTGAACCACGTCCCGGCGGCGATCTACGCGAAGGACCGGTACCTGTGGACGGCGGAGAGGAACGGCGCGGGCCTGCATCAATTCCTGATCAGCCGCTCGATCCTGGGCGCGATGCTGCAGCCCCTCGACTCCTTCGCGCTCGACGGAATCTCCCCGGAGAGCTTCACGATCGACGACAAGGGGACGCTGTGGGTCGCCGACGGACCGACCCGCCGCCTCTACCGGCTGAAGCTCGAGAACGGCTCCTACAAACGAGCCTCCTCCGCCCCGCTGTCCCCGATCGTCGGTCCCGAAGGCCGGCTCCGGGGCCTGACGATCGACGGCGACGGCGTCTGGATGCTCGCCGAGCACGCCGGCGGCGGCGTCGCGCTGCGCCGGATCGCCGTCTCCCGCTTCGACTGGACCAAGTAGCCGCGCGCGGCCTCCGCCGCCGTCCTCATTTCTCCTGTCCGGTCGCCATCATCTCCGACTGCACCCGCTGGAACGCGCGCTGGGCCGGCGTGTAGTTCTCGTCGATCTGCAGGCACCGCTTGAACGCCTCGCGCGCCTCGATCAGCCGTCCCTGCGCGTACAGCTCGACGCCCGCCTCATACAGGCGCTCCACGTCCTCCGGCCCGCCGGCCGCCTTCTTCACGGCCCGCGCGACGACGGGCCGGTTCTCCTTCTCGACAAGCGCCCTCATCGCGCCCACGTAGGCCTTGAGCTTCTCGCGCTCGGCCTCGTCGGGCTCGAGGGCGTACGCCGCCTTCAGCGCCTTCAGCGCCTCCGCGTGCCTGTTCGTGGCGTGGTAGGCGCCCGCCAGGCGCTTGTACGCCAGCACGTTGCCCGGGTCCAGGGCGATGACCTGGTCGGCGAGCTTGATCACCTTGTCCCACTCCTGCTGGAAGAACGAGACCTCCATCAGCGCCGACGTCGAATCGAGGATGCGCTTGAGCGCCTCCGCGCCCGAGACGGGCGCCGTCGACGCCGAGACCACCGCGGTCGCCGAGGAGGCGGAGACCGCCGTCGTGGACGCGGCCACCTCGGCGGGGGGCGCGACGGCCGCCGAGGTCGAGACGGCCGGCGCGGGAGCGCCGACCTTCGCCTCGAGCACGCGGATCAGGCCGTCGTGAGCCGGGCTCGGCATCAAGGCCCGCGCGTTGGCCAGGGAGACGAGCGCCTCCTTGTCCTTGCCCTCGATGAACTTCATCACGCCGTCGTGCGTCGCCGCGCCG
Source organism: Elusimicrobiota bacterium (assembly GCA_035606075.1). Classification (GTDB taxonomy): domain Bacteria; phylum Elusimicrobiota; class Elusimicrobia; order UBA1565; family UBA9628; genus GWA2-66-18. Next base: position 5,254 of record DATNGC010000079.1, on the reverse strand, counting down.
CCCGGCGTATGCAGATACTCGGACAGGTCCGGGAAGTACGCTCCCGCCGTCCGGTAGCGCTCGTCGAGCTCCGCGAGCACGGTGTCGCGCGGCGCCAGCGACGCCGCCTGCCGCGAACGCTGGTGGGCGTTCTCGAAGCGGCCGAGCTGAGCCTCCGCGTCCGCGTCGCGCATGAGCAGGTCCACGGCCTTGCGCTTGTAGGCGACGAGCTCCGCGGCCTGCTTGTTGAACTCCGGGGTGCCCACCTGCGCCGACGACGCCAGATTCTCGAGCAGCATCTCGCCCAATAATGCGTCCGCCTGCTTCGGCGCGCCGAAGCGCCACGTCAGGCCCACGCGCTGCGACCCGCTCGTCTGCGTGAGGCCGCCGACGGGGATCGCGAAGCCGTAGTCGAACTGCATGCGGTGGATCTTGTACGAGAGGCCCAGCGACAGCGCGCGGTAGTCGCGGCTGCCGAAGCCCAGGCCGCCGCGCACGGCGAAGGACCCGTACAGCAGGGTCGGCAGCCACTTCTCGATGCCGACGCTGAAGTCCTTGTCGAGCGAGCCGTCCGGCGCGTTGATGAAGTCCACGTCGGTCGACAGAGTCGAGAACGGCGTGTGGTACGCGCCGCCGAGCTTGTAGTTGCGGCCCAACGGATCGCTCTGGGAAGGGGAGAACGCGATGTTGGGCTCGAGCACGTGCTGGATTTGCATGCCCAAGCTCCAATTCGGCGTGAGCTTCCACAAAGCTCCCAAGTCCGCGTCGAAGTTCGTCTTCGACGTGCTCTGCAGTACGGGGTCGGGGGTGTTCGTGACCACTCCCGTGTTGGTGATCGAATTCGACGCCGCCGAGGTGCCGCCCAGAGTGCGGTTCAGGTACTTGCCCGTGACGCCGAAGAGGACGGGGCTCGGGTTGTCCTCGCGCGTGACCGTCCGGCCGTAAGACGCGAACAGGCTCGTCTCATGGTACAGGCTGTCGAGCGTGAAGTAGTTGAGCGCCGCGCCGACGGTCCCCTTGCGGCCGTCGTCGAGCGGATGCTCGTAGGCCAGGAAGGAGTTCTGGATGTTCGAGCCGTCCGACAGACCGGTGAGCAGGCGCGAGTAGGTGCTCGCGAACTCCGGACGGTCGAGCGTCGCCAGACCGGCCGGGTTGTAGTAGATGGTGTAGGCGTCGTCGGCCACGGCCGTGTAGGCCATGCCCATGCCCGTCACGCGGGCGCTGGTCCCGACGTCGTCGTAGGCCGCGCGGGCGCGGCCGGCGAGGAGCGAGACGCCCAAAAGCGCGGCGAGACAGGCGCGGGCTCGAGGGGCCATGTTCCTTGAGTATGCTCTTCGCGGCGTCCGTCCGCCGGACGGTTTCGCGAGTTTCGTGCGAAGTTTAGCGGATGAAATCTTCATGTTCTTCATGGCTTATCTCACGACGATGATGGTCCCGGTATAGGATTTCTGCTCCGCCGTCACCCGATAGACGTAGATCCCGCTGTGGACGACGGCGCCGTTGGAGCGTCCGTCCCAGGTCATGTATTCGCCGTTCGCGCCGAGCGGCCCCGGGCTGCCGGCCGGGCAGGCCGAGCCGGCGGGATTGGCCGTCTCCGGCCCCATGGTCGCGACCGCGGAGCCCAGCAGGGAGAAGATATTGCCGGAGACGCCCGAGCCCGCCGGGTTGTCGAAGCAGAAGATAGCCGTGCCGTTGTTCTTGCCGGCATCGCCGTTGGGGGTGATGATCCGCGACAGAGGCCCGAAGAAGCGGAACGACGCTCCCTGGGCGAACGCGGCCACGGCGAGCAGCGCGGCGATCATCACCGCCGCTCCGACCACCGTCCACATCTCCGTCTTCTTCTTCGAGTTCATACAGTCTCCTTTTATTAGCGGGCGACGACGATGGTCCCCGTGAAAGTCTTGCCGTCGCCGGTGATGCGGTAGACGTACACGCCGGAATGCACCGGCATTCCGTTCATATATCCGTTCCACGTCAGAGTGTTGGGCACCAGGCCCGGGACCATGTCGGCGACGAAGGCACCGCGCAGGTCGAAGATCTTGCCCTCGGGGACCACGTTGCGGGGGCCCGGGTCGTAGGCGAAGATCAGGGTGTCGTTGAGCCCGTCGCCGTTGGGCGTGATCACGCGGCTGGCCAGGTTCGAGACGTCGAACACCGCGCCCGCCGCGCGCGCCTGCGAGCGGATCTGGTAGATGCCCAGGTTCGGCGAGTCCACGCTGACGGTCTGGCCGACGGGGTCGATCTTGCCGTACATCTTCTGGTACTGCTGGCCGTTGAACCAGAAGACGCCGAGGTCGGACGGGCTGGCCTGCGAGCCGGCGGCGTTCGCGGCCAAGGGCCCGAAGCCGTTGACGGGAGCCGTCGTCGCCACCACGGAGCCGTTGTTCGTGTCGAAGCGCAGCACGATGCGGGCCGGCGCCGGCAGCGCGTAATTGCTCAGAGCCGTCACGCCGTTCAGGTAGGCGAGGAACGAGGCCGACTGGAAGACGCCGTTGCCCACGTCCTGCGGGCGGCGCTGGCTCACGATCCGGATGTCGCCGCCGAGGCCGTTGGAGGCGGCGTTGAGGGACGCCGCCGTCTTGTCGTCGATGACGACGCGCGTGATCTGGTCGTCGGCGCAGTAGTCGCGCTCGCCCAGCGCCGACACCGTGACGGCGTTCGGGGAGCGGCCCAGGCTGTTGAACGAGAAGACGCGGTAGTAGTAGTTCAGGCCGCCCGTGGCCGTCGTGAGGGAGTTGACCGCGATCGGCATCGTGGAGAGCTGCACGAACGCGGACGTCGGGTCGCAGACGTCGGTGGACCGATAGATCGAGTAGCCCACCAGCTCGTCGCCGGTCGGCGTCCCGGTGCTCACGAAGGCCGTGCCGTCGTAGAAGCGCGTCGTCGGCGACCAGCTGAGTGTCACGGCCGCGCTGGACGGGACCACGGCGATGCCCAGAGGCTCCATCGGGTCGAGCGTGAAGGGCACGGCGGAGACTGACGCCGACGGCGAGCTGTCGGTATTGCCGATGTCGCGCGCGATCAGCTCGTAGTAGACGGTGACGCCCGCGGCCAACGGCTTGTCGACGAACGAGACGCCCGTCGTGGTCGCGATCTGCACGTAGCCGAAGCCCGCGTTCGTCGAGCGGAGGACGCGGTACTCGAGCAGCCCTTGGCCCTGAAGCGCGGGGGGCAGGGCGGCCCACGTCAGCGAGGCGCTCAGCAGGCCCGCGCTCGCGGCCAGGCCCGTCGGAGCGGAGGGGACGGGCCCGGCCGGCGTGACCAGCTGCACGACGTTGGACGGCGAGGCGGGCACGCCCGCGCCGTTGACCGCGACGACCTCGAAATAATACGTCCCGCCGCCCGACAAGCCGGCGACCGCCGCCGCGGGCGACGTCGCGGACGCGGCGGTGGAGTAGCTCACTCCATCCGTGCTCTTCAGGACTTGGAAGAGCGTTCCCGGAGGATCGCCGTTGGGGTTCCAGGCGAGATTCACCGTGCTCGAGGAAACCGACGTCGTCGAGAGGCCCACCGCGGGCTCAGCCAAGGTGATGGTGGAGCCCAAGGACGCGTACGCGGAGCAGCCGCCGGCGCACGCGGACACGAACAGGAAGTACGTCGTGTTCGGCCCCAGGCCCGAGACGGTCGCCGTGCTCGCGACGGTCGACGACGACGCGGCGATCGCGGTCGGGGGATTGACGGCGCTCGTGGAGACGACGAACATGTAGTCCGTCGCGCCGGAGGAGATCGCCCAGGTCGCGGTCAGCGAGGAGATCGAGACGGACGCCGCGCCTCCGCCCGCCGGCGAGGGAGGCCGCGTCGACGTCGCGACGGCGAAGTTGTTCACGTTCAGCGGCGGCGAGGCGGAGCGGTTCCAGGAGTCGCGGAAAGTGGTGCTGTCGTTCTCGCGAATGGCGAAGAAATAGGTGACGTCCGGCGTCAGGCCGGTAACGATGAAGCCGGCGGCTCCGCCGCCGGCGCCCGGGGAGGGGGGGACGCTGGTCGAGAAGACGGAGAGCGGCGGCGAGGTGCTGAAGACGACGTCGTCGGAGATCTGTCCGACCGTCGAGACGCGGACGTCGTACGAGTACGGAGCGACGCCCACCGTGTGGAAAGGCTCGGTCCAGGAGAGGCTGATCGTCCCCGTGCTGACGCCCGGCGCCGCCGTCAGGTCGGAGACGTTGCTGATGCCCGGAAGCAGGACGTTGATGTTCAGCTGGGAACGATTGGACGCGCGCGCGGGCGGAGCTCCGCCGAGGGCGGCCGCCAGAAGCGGCGCCCAGACGACGGCCGCCCGAACCGCCTGACGAGCGGTCCTGGACGAGCGTCGTTTCAACGCTTTAATAATCTCCAAAAGTTCCAATCGCATCGTAGAGCGAGGACAAAGGCCTAGCCTGAGGTCGTTTCCTCCTCCCGATCCGACGGACTCGCGCGCTTATCCGTTCATGCCTCCATTCGCCTTTGTCCGCTCAGAACGCCGCTACGATCACTTGGATGTTCTGCGTCGCCGTCGCCACGGTCGAGGTCGGCGCGATCACGCGCCAGCACAGCGCCCGCTTGTCGGTGCCCAGCATCGAGCCCGAGTTCGTCGCGACGTCCGGCGTGCTCTGTCCGTTGTTGACCAGCTCCGTCGACGCCAGTTGGCCCGCCGTCGTGTACTGCAGCCCCGTCGCGAACGTCGTCGTCAGCAGAGGCGCGTTCGCCGCCACGTTCCACGTGCCCGCCGTCGTCGCCGCGGAGCAGCCGCCGCTCGCCGTGTTCGAGGATCCGAACACCGCCTGCACCGCGAACTGGTCCGCGCCGACCGCCGAGGACGACGCCGCCATCGACCACGCGCTGCCGCTCGCGGCCAGGGAGTTCTGGTTCGTGAACAGCTTCCAGCGCTCCGTTATGCCGCCCGTATCGTTCATCACCGTCGCCGAGCTCGGAGACAGCAGCTCCTGATTCGGCACGCCCGTCCACGCCACCGTGTACGTCGACGAGCCCGCTCCATCCACCGCCACCGACAGGCTGGTGTTGAACGTCACGTCGATGTTCAAGTACGACGGCGAGCTCGCCGCCGCCCTGTCCGCCGACCCCGTCAATGCCGCCAGCGCCAGAAGCGCAGCCCACAGCTTGGTCTTCGTTTTCATTCGCTACTTTCTCCTTGAGCTTTTTTCGATCAGAACGCCGCCACGATCACCTGGATGTTCTGCGTCGCCGTCGCCACCGTCGAGGCCGGAGCGATCACGCGCCAGCACAACGCCCGCTTGTCGCTGCCCAGCATCGAGCCCGAGTTCGTCGCGACGTCCGGCGT
>DATNGC010000078.1:0-17321 GCA_035606075.1 Elusimicrobiota bacterium | reverse complement strand
TGGTGTCTAGTAAAATCTCCGTCGGGGCTCCGACGGTCGACGGACGACGGTCGACGAGGGCCCGTCGGGAAAAATAGACCCTGGGGCCCGAGTTACCGGGGGGGCTGCTGCTTGGCGGGGAACAGCGAGAACTGCTGCTCTTGCGTGGGCATGATCAGCCGCTCCTTGAGCCAGGCGTCGACGAGGGCCTTCGAGAAGCGGTATTGGCGGCCGATGCGCGAGGCGGGCACTTTCTTCTGGCGGATGAGGCCGTAGATCTTGGAGCGGCCCATGCCGAGATAGTGGGCCAGCGTCTTGATGTCCATCACGTCGGGCACCGGGCCGGTCATCGGGCGCTTCGTCGCCTTGCGTTTCTTTTTCATGATTCGAGGGTTATCGAGCGCCGGATTTGAGTGAAATTGACCGCTGGACGCTCCCAGTGTATGACCTTTGTCATCTTTTGTCAATGAGACCGCGGCGGCTCAGTCGTCGTCGTCGGACTTGGGCGGAGCCGCGCAGGTCGCGTCGGTCGTGAAGACGCTGCGGTAGGCGGCCGCCTCGCTCGTCCCGTTGTTGAGCGCCTTGCGGTAGGCCTCCAGGCACGCGCCGGGGCAGCAGCCCTTGGCCGGTTTCCGCTCGCAGGCCGGGGCTTTACCCACGCAGCCGCCGAACGCGCCGCCGCCGTCGACGCAGGATTGGAGCGAGCCGAGGCAGTCGGCGAAGCGCGGGACGTAGGCGGCCGCCGCGCGGTGTTCGGGCGGCGCCGGCTCGGAGGGGGCGTCGTCGGCGGGCGCCTTGGACTTGGCCGGCGCCGCGGCCGACGCCGGCTTCTTTTTCTTCCTGCCGCGCGCGCGCGCGGGCGCGAGCTCCTTGGCCTTCGCGCACGCCGCCTTCACGCCGAGCTCGCACGCGCGCCGGTAGTCCTCGGCGGCGAACTCCTTGTCGCCCTGGAGCTCGTAGGCGCGCCCGCGGTCCGCGTACGCGACGGCGTAGCGGATGTCGACCGCGATGGCCTTGTAGAAGTCGTCGATGGCCGGCGAGAGCTTTCCGGCCCTGAGGCGCAGCTCGCCGCGGCGCACGAGCGCCTTCGCGTTCTTCTTCTCGATCGCGACGCACGCGGAGTAGTCCTCGAGCGCGCCCTGCTCGTCGCCGCTCTTGTCGCGCAGCGCCGCGCGCGCGCAGAGGACCTTGGCCTTGCCGGCCTTGCCGTCGGACTCCTTCCACGACGTCAGCGCGTTCGAGTAGGACTGCAGGGCGGTCTTGTCGTCCTTCTCGCGCTCCTCGCGCGCCGCGCGCGCCGCCCAGGCCTGGAAGGACTCGGCGCGGGCCGCCGAGGACAGCAGGAGCAGCAGCGGCAGGAGCAGGGCTCGGGTTCTCACGTTTTTCGCCACCTATTAGAAGAAAGCTTAACAGCGGGCGCGGGGAGCGTCAAGTCCGCGCCGCCGAAAGTCTTGTCATCGTCGAGCGCCTTTTGCTATAGTTTCAGACATCATGCTGATTTACGAAACGGTCCTCATCCTGAAGCCGGTCATGTCCGACCCCGAGGTCGCCGAGTACCTCGAGAAGCTCAAGCAGACGATCGCCGCCGAGAGCGGCGAGGTCGTCAACCACGAGATCTGGGGCCGCCGCAAGCTGACCCACATCATCGGCAAGGCGCGCGAGGGCGTGTACCTGTACGTCAAGTACAAGGCGACGCCGGCGCTCCTGAAGAAGATGTCCCACAATTTCAGCGTCTCCGACGACGTCCTCCGCGACATGACCGTCGTGGCGCAGGACCGCAAGATGCGCGAGAAGAAGCCGAAGAAGGCGAAGCCCGCCGCCGCTGCCGCCGCTGCCGCCGCCGCCCCCGCTTCCGCCCAGGCTTAAGAGTCATGTCCGAGATTCGTCTCCCCGAGCAGAACACCGTTTTACTGACGGGGCGCCTCACCCGCGACGCCGAGCTCAAGTACACCGCCGCCGGAGTCGCGATGTGCCGCTTCAGCCTCGCGGTCAACCGCCGCTTCAAGGACCCGAAGAGCGGCGAGTGGAAGGACGACACGAGCTACGTCGACATCTCGGTGTGGCGCGACGCCGCCGAGCGGTGCGGCAAGATCTTGAAGAAGGGCAGCCCCGTGCACATCGAGGGCCGCCTGAGAAGCTATACTGTCGAGAGCAAGGACGACGGCGCGAAGCGCACCAAGCTGGAAGTGGAAGCGCGGCGCGTGCAGATCCTTGAGAAGACCTCGTCCGGCGCGGCCGGCGGGGAGTCGGAGGCGCCGTCCGTCGGCGCAGATACTGAGGAGGTTCCGTTCTAATGGCTGCCGAATCCAACGCTCCGTCCGCGTCCGCTGAGTCCGCCGCGGCCGCTCCCGCCGCCCCGTCCGCTTCGTCGAGCGCGCCGTCCGCCGCGCGCCGGCCCGATTCCCGCCGCCGGGCGCCGTATCCCGTGCGCCGCAAGGTCTGCCGCTTCTGCGCCGAGAAGGTGCGGGACATCGACTACAAGCAGATCCAGATCCTCCGCACGTTCACGACCGACACGGGCAAGATCCTGTCGGCCCGCATCACGGGCAACTGCGCGTCGCACCAGCGCCAGCTGACCCGCTGCATCAAGCGCGCCCGCAACCTCGCGCTGCTGCCGTACGTCACGCGGTAAGCGAGCCTCGACCTCAGGAGCAGGAGCATCGTCATGAAAGTCATCTTGAAGAACAACGTCGACCATCTCGGACGCGCCGGCGAAGTGAAGGAAGTCGCCGCCGGCTACGCCCGCAATTTCCTCCTGCCGCGCAAGCTCGCCGAGCCTGCGACGGCCTCGGCCCTGAAGTACTGGGAGAAGGGCAAGGAGAAGCGCGCCCAGCTCGTCCAGGGCGAGATCAAGGTCGCCAAGGAGCTGGCCGAGAAGCTGGCCGGCGTCAACCTGACGTTCTCGATGCCGGCCTCCGAGGAAGGCAAGCTGTTCGGCTCCGTCGGCAAGACCGACGTCCTCAAGAGCCTCAAGGCCGCGGGCTACGACGTGCCGAAGAACTCGGTCAAGCTCGAGACCGCGCTCAAGACCACCGGCGAGCACGAGGTGGAGCTCCGCCTCCAGCCCGAAGTCACCGCCAAGGTCAAGGTCACCGTCTCCGCGCGCGAGTAGGACCCCGGGGTCCATGGCGCAAAACCCCGCCCAGCCTCCTCAGGCCCTCGAGGCCGAGATGGCCGTGCTCGGCTCGATGCTCATCGAGCGCGAGGCCTGCGACAAGGCGCTGGACATGCTGCACGAGTCGGATCTCTATCTCGACTCGCACAAGCGCGTCTTCCGCGCCATCCACGCCCTGTTCTCCGCGAGCCAGGCCGTCGACGTCATCACGGTCTCCGAGCAGCTGCGCAAGAAGTCCGAGCTCGACGCGGTCGGCGGCGGCGCGTACCTCGGCGAGCTGATCAACAAGGTCACCACGGCCGCGCACGTCGAGCACTACGCCCGCCTGGTCAAGGAACGCGCGATCCTGCGCAACCTGATCAACGCGGCGACCGGCGTCGTGACCGCCTGCTACGCGCAGGAGAAGGAGCCCAAGGTGATCCTCGACGAGGCGCAGGCCTCGATCCTGAAGGTCTCCGAGACGCAATCGCTGCACGGCGTCGTCGACGTCAAGACCCTCGTGCACGAGGTCGTCGACCAGATCGAGAAGGCCGTGCACAACAAGCAGGCCGTCACCGGAGTGCCCACGGGCCTGACCGCCTTCGACCGCTTGACGACCGGCTTCCAGAAGTCGGACCTGATCCTGATCGCCGCGCGCCCGTCGATGGGCAAGACCGCCCTCGCGCAGAACATCGTCGCGCACGTCGTGCTCGAGAAGAACACGCCGACGCTGTTCTTCTCGCTCGAGATGAACCGCCACGCGATCATGCACCGCTTCATCGCCGCCGAGGCGAAGGTCAACCTCAAGGACATCCGCACCGGCTACTTCAAGCGCGACCGCTGGCAGGACCTGACCACCGCCGCCTCGCGCTTCGCCGAGGCGCCGCTGTACATCAACGACAGCCCGGGCATGACCGTCTTCAACATCCGCGCCATCGCGCGCCAGCTCATGAGCCGCCTGCGCCAGGACAACAAGAAGCTCGGGCTCATCGTCATCGACTACCTGCAGCTGCTGCGCGGCGGCGGCGCGCGCTCCGAGAACCGCCAGCAGGAGGTCTCCGAGATCTCGCGCAGCCTGAAGCAGCTGGCGCGCGAGCTCGAGCTGCCCGTCATCGCGCTGGCCCAGCTCTCGCGCGCCTCCGAGGACAAGACGCGCACCGACAACAAGCCCAAGCTCTCCGACCTGCGCGAGTCCGGCTCGCTCGAGCAGGACGCCGACCTTGTCGTGCTGATCCATCGCGAGGGCTACTACAAGCGCAACGATCCGACGCTCGAGAACAAGGCGACCTTGATCATCGCCAAGCAGCGCCAGGGTCCGACGGACGACGTGCCGGTGCTGTTCCTGCGCGACGTCACGCGCTTCGTCGACGAGGCGCCGGGCGGCGACGAGGCGCCCGCGGAGTTCCAAGAGAGCCAGACGCAGTTCTCATGAGCCGCCGATTCTTCCGGCCGACGTGGGCGGAAGTGGACCTCGGGGCTTTGACGCGCAACCTGAGCCGGATTCGGGCCAAGATGCCGAAGGGCACCAAGATCATGTTCGTGGTCAAGGCCAACGCCTACGGGCACGACGCCGCGCTGTGCGCGCGCGCGGCCGAGGCGGCGCGCGCCGCGGACTGGCTCGGGGTCTCCTCCGTCGAGGAGGGGCTGGCCCTGCGCGAGGCGGGGATCAAGCTGCCGGTGCTGATCCTCGGGTCCCTGTACCCGTTCGAGAGCGTGCTCGCGGCGGTCGCGCACGACCTGACGCCGGTCGTCGCCTCGCTCGAGGCCGCCAAGCGCCTGGCCGAGGTCGCGCAGAAGCTCGAGCGCCGCGTGGACTGCCACGTGAAGGTGGACACCGGCATGGGGCGCATCGGCGCGAGCCCCGAGGCGGCGCTCGGAATCGTGCGTTATCTATCGGGGCTGAAAGCCGCGCGCGTGCAGGGGGTCTACACGCACCTGGCCAGCGCCGAGAACGACGCGGCCTTCACCGCCGAGCAGCTGCGCCGCTTCCGCAAGGTCGTGAAGGCGCTCGAGCGCGAGGGCCTGCGGCCGCCTCTCGTGCACGCGGCCAACTCCGCGGGCGCGCTCAAGCGGCCCGCCGCCCGCTTCGACCTCGTGCGGCCGGGCTTGGCCGCCTACGGGCTCTTCGAGGGCTTCGAGCCGGCGCTGACGCTCAAGTCGAAGATCGTCTTCCTGAAGACGGTGCCGAAGGGCTCGACCGTGAGCTACGGCCAGACGTGGCGCACGGTGCGGCCGACGCGCATCGCGACCCTGCCGATCGGCTACGGCGACGGGTACGCGCGCGCCCTCTCCAACCGCGCCGACGTGCTGGTCGGCGGCCGGCGCTGCCCCGTCGTGGGCCGCGTCACGATGGACCAGGTCATGGTCGACGTGACGTCGGCCGCGCGCGCGCGCGTCGGCGACGACGTGGTCCTGATCGGGCGGCAGGGGCGCGCCGAGATCCCGGCCAAGGAGCTCGCGCGCCTTTGCGGGACCATCCCGTACGAGACGGCCACCGCTCTTTCGTCGCGCGTGCCGCGCGTGGGGGTCTCCTCTTGATCACGCCCGTCCTGGAAGGGATCGGCAGCGGGGTCCTGGGCGCGTCCGAGGAGACGGGCCATTTCGTCTTCCTGATCCGCTCCACGTTCCAGTGGATGTTCCGCGGCAAGATCGAGTGGCGCCAGACGCTGATCCAGATGGCCCGCATCGGCGTGGAGTCCCTCCCGGTGACGGCGATGACCTCCTTCTTCACGGGCATGGTGCTCGCGCTGCAGACCGGCGCGAGCTCCAAGCACTTCTTCAACGTGCCGCTGTTCGTCGGCACGGTGGTCTCGTTCTCGATCGTCATGGAGCTCGGGCCCGTGATGACCGCGATCGTCGTCGCGGGCCGCGCCGGCGCCGCGATCGCGGCCGAGCTCGGCACGATGAAGGTGACCGAGCAGATCGACGCGCTCTACACGCTGGGCACGGACCCGGTGCGCTACCTCGTGATCCCGCGCCTGCTCGCGTTCCTCGTGGTCCTGCCGCTGCTGACGGTGATCTCGGACTTCACGGGCATCGTCGGCGGCCTGTTCGTCGCGCGGGTCAAGTACGACATCCCGACGACGGTGTACTGGCACGACATCATCGACAACATGGAGATCCGGCACTTCGTGCACGGCTTCCTCAAGACCTTCATCTTCGCGTTCGTCGTCTCGATGGTGTCGAGCTACAAGGGCGTGACGACGCGCGGCGGCGCCGAGGGCGTGGGCAAGTCCACGACCGCGGCCGTCGTCATGAGCATGGTGCTGGTGCTCGTGCTCGACTACTTCGCCACCGCGATGCTCAACGCGCTGGGGATCACTTGATCGAGTCCGTCGGGGTCGTCAAGAGCTTCGGCCCGCGCACGATCCTGCGCGGCATCGACCTCAAGGTCGAGGACGGCGAGACGCTCGTCATCATCGGCGGCTCCGGCTGCGGCAAGAGCACGTTCCTCAAGTGCGTGATCGGCCTGCACTCGCCGGACTCGGGGAAGCTCACCGTCGACGGTCTCGAGGTCTCGAAGCTCAAGACGGACGAGGAGATCGCCGACTACCGGCGCCGCTTCGGCTACCTGTTCCAGGAGGGCGCGCTGTTCGACTCGATGACGGTAGCCGAGAACATCACGTTCGGCCTGCGCTACCTGACCAAGGAGGCCCCGGCGAACTACCGCAAGATCGCCACCGACTGCCTCGCGCTGGTCGGCCTCAAGGACATCGAGGACTTCAAGCCGTCGGAGCTGTCGGGCGGCATGAAGAAGCGCGTGGCGCTGGCGCGCGCGATCGCCGCCAAACCCAAGTACATTTTGTATGATGAGCCGACAACGGGCCTCGACCCGATCATGTCGGACGTCATCAACGACCTGATCCTCGACCTGCAGAAGAAGCTGAAGGTGACGTCGATCGTCGTGACGCACGACATGAAGTCGGCGTACAAGGTCGCCAGCCGCATCGCGATGTTTTACGAAGGTCGCGCCATACAGGTCGGCACCCCCGACGAGATCAAGGGGACGAAGGACGCGCACGTTCGCCAGTTCATCGAAGGACTCAGCGTCGGACCCATCAAGATGAAGCTGAAGGAGTTCGACGTCGACGAGTCCCACGAGACCGCGGCTCCCGCGGCCGGCCAGGAGTCTCGCTAGGTGCTCTCGCTCGAGGCCAAGGTCGGCGCGTTCGTGCTGGCCGGCCTGGTCCTGATCGCCTCCGCCATCTTCCTTCTCGGCGACTACACGTTCGAGCGGCGCTACACGATCTACGCGACGTTCACGGACGTGGCCAACCTCTCCAAGGACGCGCCGGTCAAGCTCTCGGGCGTCGAGGTCGGCAAGGTCAAGGGGCTCGTCCTCGAGGACCATCACGCGAAGGTGATCGCGCAGATCCGCAAGGGCGTCGACATCTTCAACGACGCGGAGTTCTCGATCGGCTCGACCGGCATCATCGGCTCCAAATACCTGCAGATCGACCAGGGCCACTCCTCGGCGGGCGTGATGCCGGAGGGCACGGTCGTGCGCGGCACGGACCCGGTCTCCATCGAGAAGTCGCTGACGCAGGCGCTGGGCAAGCTCGACAAGCTCCTGACGAGCCTCACGGAAGAGGGCCCGCGCGGCAGCCTGACCTCCAACCTGAAGGACACGGTCGCCAACGTGCGCGAGATGACGGCCAACCTCAACGACTTGATCGCGACGACCAAGCCCAAGCTCACGAAGGCGCTGGACCGCACGGACGACATCACCGACAAGCTCGACAAGCTGCTCGAGAAGTCGAACGTGATGATGGCCGCCCTCTCGACCGACAAGGGCGCGGTCGGCGCGCTGCTCCACGACGAGAAGGTCAAGGAGGACGTCAAGGAGACGATCGCCAGCGTCAAGGAGGCGGCCGGCACCGCCAAGGACGTGTTCGGGCGCATCACGTCGTTCCGGGTCTTCTGGAACTACGACTGGCGCTACGACTCTCTGGCCCGCACGTCCCACTCCGACGTGGGCCTCTACATCTTCCCGCGCGAGAACCGCTACTACTACGGCGGCATCTCGAACGTCGCCAACCTCAACGACGCGCCGCGCGGCCATCAGCCGGACTACACGCAGCCCAACCGCGTCGACGGCCTGATCGGCTGGGTCAACGGGCCGATGGACGTCGCCGTCGGCGCCATCCGCTCCGGCGGCGGCGCGCGCGTGACCTATACGCCGCTGTACAAGGACCCGTTCTGGAACCGCTTCTCCGTGCAGGCTCAGGCCTACGACTTCGGCCGCAACCGCATCGTCGCGGGCAAGACCATGAACAAGCCCGACTACGACGTCGGCGTTCTGGCGAAGATCAACAAGTACATCGGCGCCGGCGTGCGCGTCGAGGACATCGCCGAGGTCAAGCGCGTGATGACCTGGGCCAACGTCAAGTGGGAAGACCAGGACATCGCCTACTTGTTCGGCCTGGCCACCTTCGGAGCCGAGGGCTCCAAGGGCCGCAGCAAGAAGTAGCCCGTTATGACGTCCGCCTCCGCCGCGACCGCCGCGTCGAGGCGCCTGCCGCCGGGGATCCTGACGAAGCCCGACTGCGCGGCGGTCCGCGAGCTGGCGCGCACGGGGAACTTCTACGTCTTCATCAAGCAGATGGGCGAGGAGTTCGGCGACGTGGTGTCGCTGTCGCCGGAGCTCTTCCTGTTCGCTCCCTCGCGGCTGATCAAGGACGCGCTGCGCAGCGTCAAGGATTGGCGCAAGGCGGACTCGATCGACACGTTCAAGATCCTGGTGGGCGAGGGGCTTTTCACGGCGCAGGGCGAGATCTACGACCAGCAGGAGCGCGTGATCAAGAGCGCGTTCGGCAAGAAGTACTTCGCGGAATTCAGGGCGATCATCGAGCGCGACGTCGAGGCGTTCATCGACGAGCGCTTCGATGCGGCCAAGCGCGGAGGGGCGCCGGTCGACGCGGGGACGCTCTCCGTCGACATGACGATGTCGATCGCGGCGCGGGCTTTCTTCGGGGTGGGCGGGGAGACGGCGCTGGCGCGGAAGTTCCGGGAGGGCCTGGTCTACACGCAGGACTGGTTCGCGCGCCTGCAGGCCGCGGACTTCGCCGAGCCGATGCTCCGCTTCATCGAGGACCGGTACGTGCGCCTGCCGATCTTGAAAGACCTGCAGAGGGCCGTCATCCGGAAGCTCTCCGGCTCGGGCGAGATGGTCAAAGCCATCGCCGATTGGAAGTCCTACGTGGCGGGGCACGACGCGCGCGCCCGCGCGACCGCCGCCGAGATGCGCGGGGTGTGCGCGCAGATCATCGAGATGCGCCGGCGCGACGCGGCCTTCGCCGGCAAGAACGACGTGCTCTCCTCCCTGCTGCGCTTCCAGACCGATCCGGAGAACAAGTGGCTCACCGACGAGGTCGTCATCGACCAGGTGGCGACGTTCTTCGTCGCCGGGCACGAGACGACTTCGGACCTGTTCGTGACCTTGCTCTGGAAGCACGCGCGCGGCGAGACGCCGCGCGAGGTCGTCGAGGAGCTCCAGAATGCGGGGGACATGATCCTCGAGGAGCAGTTTCTCTTCCAGAAGTATCCGCGGACCAACGACTACATCACGCAGGTCATGCTCGAGCACCCGCCCATCGTGCTGACCGTGCGGCAGGCCAACCGCGACATGGAGGTCGACGGCTACTTCATCGCCAAGGACACGCGCGTCGTGCTCTCCATCACCTCAGCGCAGGACATCGACGTGGCTTTCGGCTACGGTCGGCGCCAGTGCATCGGCCGCGTGTTCGCGCTGGAGGAGGCGGTGATCGGCCTTCGCCACTTGATCCGGCACAAGCTCCAGCTGGCCGATCCGGCGCAGCTGCCGGAGATGACGCAGGGCCTGACGATCGGCTACAGCCGCAGCCAGGTGCCGATCCTGGTGAGGGCCGTCGCCTGAGACGGGCGGGTCTTCTCGCCGGAATGTCGGGCGCTTCTCATCGGATGCAGCAGCGTCGGTTATCGATCCTATTCGACGGTGTCAATCACGAATCAGTCGCATAAAGGATAAAAAATGGAGGTGATTTCCGTTGCCGTCAGGGCGCTTGTTCTCGTCGTCGGCTTCGCCGTGCCGCGGGCCGCGGCCGCGGAAAGTCTCTCGCGATCTTCCGCCGCCGTCGAAAGACCGGATTTTTTCGAGACGAACATGTCTTCCGCGGGCTTCTTCCCGCAGGCGTCGCCGGAAAGCCTCGGCGTCGACCGTGCGGTTCTCGGCGAATTGCTCGAACAGCCCGCGGCGCAGCACTCGGACGCGCTGATCATTTTGAAGAACGGACGCGTCCTGGCTGAGCGCTATTTTGCCTCGAGACCCCGGCCTCTTCCTTTGGCCTCCGTGACGAAGGTCATCACCTCTCTCGCGATCATGGCGCTGCTCGCGGACGGCCGCATCTCGTCGATCGACGCGCCGATGTCGACTTGGTTTCCTGACTGGAAACGCGGACCGAAGCACGGCATTACTCTTCGTCACGTCCTAACGCATCGCTCGGGATTGAACTGCGAACGAGGCATCGCGGAAGGCGACGGCAAACTCATCTATCAGTATGACACGGTCGCCTTTTCCGCCGCTCAACCGGTCAAGGATGAGCCGGGCAAGCGCTATTGCTATAACAACGCGGCCATCCAACTCCTCGCGCAAGTCATTCGTTCCGCTTCGGGCGAATCCGCTGACGATTACTTGGACCACCGGATATTCGGCCCGATGGGAGTGACGCATTTGCGCTGGGCTCTGGATGGGTCTGGAACTCCGTTGCTTTACGGAGGGCTCTCCATCGACGCTCGCGATCTCGCGAAGGTTGGGCAGTTGATGCTCCAAGAGGGACGCTGGGAGGGCCGCCAGCTTCTTCCTCCGGAAATCATTCGGAGTTTCACGACAGCGTCGGAGTATCCGAGCCTCGGTCTGATTTGGGACCTCATAAGCGGGCCGGATGGCGCCCCGCTTGGCTACTACCACGACGGCTCCGGCGGCCAATACCTCGTGATCTATCCCCGCCTAGGCCTCGTCGCCGTGCGACTCCACGAGATGGGGCGCGGTGACGGCGAGCACGATGGATTCGGACGCCTCTACGCGCTGCTGCGTAAGCTGGGGCAAAACGCGGGTTCCGGGGTTGTCGATAAGAAACGGTTTCCTCATTAGGCAGGCGGCAATCGCCTGGAGCTAAAGCGTATCCAGCGCCGTATATCTAGTATGGGCGCCATCGCTCCTTTATCGAACACTTGTTCGTTTTCGGAAAACAGGGTATACTACGGCCCATGGCCCGCCTAAAGACCGTCTATCGCTGCCAGCAGTGCGGACACTCCGCGGCCAAGCCCATGGGGCAGTGCAGCGGCTGCCAGGAGTGGAACTCGATGGTCGAGGAAGTCGTCGAGACCCGGCCCGAGGGGCTCGTGGAATCGATGGCGGCGTCCGCTTCTCGCGGCGGGCTCACGAGCTTCAGCTCGGCGGTGACGGCGCTCAAGGATGTTAAGGAAGACGCGGAGAAGCGCTGTGCCGTCGGGATCGGAGAGCTTGACCGGCTTCTCGGAGGGGGACTGGTCCCCGGCCAAGTCGTTCTGCTCGCGGGACCTCCCGGAATCGGCAAGTCGACTTTGATGCTTCAAGCAGCGGCGAAGCTTGCACAGAAAGGGCCATTCCTCTACGCGACGGGAGAGGAGTCCCTGCGGCAAGTCTCTGGACGAGCCAAGAGACTGAATCTGACGGCCGAACAACTGTATTTAGTGTCCGAGACGAACCTCGCGAAGATATTGGCCACGATGGAACAAGTGAAGCCCTGGGCGATGGTGTTGGACTCGGTTCAGACCGTGTCCCACCCGCAACTGGCTTCGAGCCCGGGCTCGGTGGGACAAGTTCGAGAGTGCGCGGCGGAGCTGGTCAGGGCGGCCAAGTCGCGCGATACGGTCGTGTTTTTGCTCGGTCACGTCACGAAGGACGGTTCTCTGGCCGGACCGAAGGTGCTCGAGCATATCGTCGATACCGTTTTATACTTCGATACCGAACGGCACGATCTGCTGCGCGTTCTCCGCGCCCAAAAGAATCGGTTTGGTCCCACCGACGAGCTCGGCTTGTTCGAGATGGGCGAGAAAGGATTGGCCGAGGTCACCGACGCGTCCTCATTCTTTCTCGCGGATCTCGGCCGCCAAGCCTCGCCCGGACGCGCGGTCTCGGTCGCCCTCGAGGGCTCGCGCCCGATCCTCGTCGAGACGCAGGCTCTCGTCGTGCCGACACGGTATCCGCTGCCGCGCCGCATGGCGACGGGTCTCGATCTCAATCGCGTCCTCGTCCTGCTCGCTTCCATGGAGCGCCACCTCGGCCTCCGTCTTGAAGATCGAGACTCCTTCGTGAGCCTCGCGGGCGGCCTGCGCCTGAAGGACACCGCCCTCGATCTCGCCGCCTGCCTGGCCGTCGCCGGCTCCTGCCACGACAAAGCCGTTCCGTCCGACTGCGTGCTCGTTGGCGAGGTGAGCCTGCTGGGCGAGATCGGCCGCGTGCCTTACCTCGAAGCGCGTCTCAAGGAAGCCGCCAAGGCCGGCTTCAAGCGCGCCATCGTGGCCAAGCGCTCCGTCTCGGACCTGCCCCGGAACCTGGGCCTGACCGTCACCGGCGTCGCCGACCTGCGCGAGGCCGCAGCCGCCGTCTTCGGCGGCGAAGACGCCTGACGGCCCCCGTCGGGATTTCGTAGAATTCCCTTATCATTCATAGGCTCGTCCCATAATCCGCACGGAGTCATTCATGTATACCTGGCTGTTCCGCCTCGGCGTCGTCGTCGCCTGTCCCGCCATCGTCTACTTCGCGAAGATCGCCCCCAACGCCGCCGGCATCGGCATCGGCGTCGGCGTCGGCCTGCTGATCGTCCTGATCGAGTATCTCGTCGCCGAGATCAACCTGCTGACCATCATGGGCGGCGCCCTCGGCGCGACCGTCGGCATCATCGTCGCCCGCCTGGTGGACTTCGGCATCTACCAGATCGGCAACGACAACTTGAACCAGGTCTGGGAGCGCTACTCCGCCCTGCGCTTCTTCGCCTTCGGCGTCCTCGGCCTCGTCATCGCCGTCCGGAAGTTCCCCGAGCTCGACGATTTGGACAAAGATCTGCTGAAAATGGGCAAGAAGCGCGGCGCCAACATCAAGATCCTGGACACCAACGTCATCATCGACGGCCGCGTGGCCGACGTCGTGGAGACCCACTTCCTGTCCGGCACCCTCGTCGTGCCCCGCTTCGTCCTGACCGAGATGCACCGCTTGGCCGACTCCGAGGACCCGCTCAAGCGCGCCCGCGGACGCCGCGGCCTCGACGTGCTCGCCCGCCTGCAGGAGAACGTCGCCGTGCCCGTGAAGATCCTGGACAAGGACGTTCCCGACGTCCGCGAGATCGAGGGCAAGGTCGTCAAGCTCGCCCGCGAGATGGGCGCCAAGATCGTGACGACGGACTTCAACGTCAACAAGGTCGCGAGCCTGGAAGGCGTCATCTGCCTCAACGTCAACGACCTCTCCACGTCGCTCAAGACCGTCGTCCTGCCCGGCGAGCCCATGTCCGTGTTCGTCATGAAGGACGGCAAGGAGCGCGAGCAGGGAGTCGGCTACCTGGACGACGGCACGATGGTCGTCGTCGAGGACGGTAAGCGCGCCATCGGCAAGCGCGTCGAGGCCGTCGTCACCTCGATCCACCAGACCTCCAACGGCCGCATGATCTTCGCGAAGGCCCGGCCCGAGCGCGCGCCGGTCGTCTAGATGCGCGCGGCCGCGATCATCGTCGCCGGCGGCTCCGGGTCCCGCATGGGCCGCCCCAAGCAGTTCCTGCCCCTCGGGGGCTCGACCGTCGTCGAGATGTCGCTGCGTTGTTTTTCTTCTCTTCCGGAGATCGAGTCCATCGTGGTGGTGCTCGGAAAGGACGCGCTCGCCGAGCATGGGGGCCGTCTCGCGGGCGGCAAGGTCTCCGTCGTGGCCGCGGGCGACACTCGCATGGGTTCGGTTCGCAGCGGATTCGCGGCGATTCCTTCCGGAGTCGACGTCGTCGCCGTTCACGACGGGGCTCGGTCTTTGATCACTCCGGAGATCGTGCGCGCCACGCTGGCCGAGGCCGTCAAATCCGGCGCCGCCGTCGCGGCGGTCCCCGTCAAGGACACCCTCAAGCGCGTCGGCGCCGGAAGCCCCGCCGTGCTCGAGACGCCGCGGCGCGTGGAATTCTGGGCCGCGCAGACCCCGCAGACCTATCGCTACAGCGTCCTGAAGGAGGCGCTCGACAAGTTCAAGGACGACGCCGACGCCACCGACGAGAGCCAGCTCGTCGAGCGCTGCGGCCGGACCGTCTCCGTCGTGCCGTCGAGCTACGAGAACTTCAAGATCACCACGCCGGAGGACATGATCATGGCCGAAGCCGTCCTCGACGCCCGCGCGGGCGGACCGCGCCAATCAAGGACCGGATTCGGCTTCGACATCCACCGCTTGGTCGCGGGCCGCGAGCTTTGGCTGGGCGGCGTGAAGCTCGCCCACGACAAGGGCCTGCTCGGCCACTCCGACGGCGACGCGGTCCTCCATGCCGCCTGCGACGCCGTGCTCGGCGCGCTCGGCTTGGGCGAGATCGGCATCGCCTTCCCGCCGTCGGATCCGAAGTTCAAGGGCCTGGCCAGCCGCGAGATCGTCGCGCACACCCTCGGCAAGGTCGCCGAGGCCGGCGGAGAGATCGTCCACCTCGACGCGACTTTGATCGCCGAGGAGCCCAAGCTCAAGCCGCACTACGACGCGATGAAGGCCTCCGTCGCCGCGCTGTTCCGGCTCCCGCCGTCGCGCGTCAGCCTCAAGGCCAAGAGCCACGAGGGCCTCGACGCCGTCGGCCGCGGCGAGGCCATCTCCTGCCACGCCGTCGCGACCGTCCTCGCGCGCTGAGAGCGCCACGATGGACACGCTGCTGCTCGTCCTGACGAACTCCATCGGCGGCTCGACCTATCCCGCCAACGCCGTCATGCTCCGCGGCTTCAGCCACGGCGACGCGTTGTTCGTGCGCACGGGCCTGTGCGCCCTGCTGTTCCTGCCCATCCTCTGGCGCGCGCGGCGCCGGATCGCGGCGCTTTCGAGGGGGGATTGGCTGCTGATCGGCGGCGTGAGCTCCTTGGGCTACGCCCTGCCTCTCGGTCTCGGCAACTACGGCCAGACGCTGTCGACCTCGAGCTCGGCCGCGCTGTTCATCGGGATGGAGCCCGTGTCCATCGTCGTCCTGTCGTGCCTGCTCCTCGGCGAGCGCATGACCGTCCTCAAGGCCCTGTCGATGGCCGCGGGCCTGGCCGGCGCCGCCTTGATCGCGTTTCAGGGCCCGCCGCATTTCGGGGAGCGCGTCGGCGGGCGCCTCGCGGGCGACCTGGTCCTCGCCTCGGCCGGCTGCTGCTGGGCGCTGTACACCGTGCTCGGCAAGCCCGTGCTGGAACGAGTCGACCCGCTCGAGTATACCGCGCTCACGAGCGCGCTGTGCTTCCTCGGCGTGGCCGCTTGGACCGCCCCGGGCCTGACCCCGTCGACATGGGCGAAGGCCGGGACGGGCCCGTGGCTTGCGATCTTCTATCTCGCCGCCGTCGGCAGCTTTCTCGGCGCCCTGATCTGGAACGTCGCCCTTCGCCGCGTCGAGCCGAGCCGCCAGGCCAACTCGATCTTCCTCCAGCCCGTCGTCGGCGTCGCGCTCGGCGCCGGCCTCCTCGGCGACCCGCTCACGCGCTGGACCGCCGCCGGCGGCGCGCTCGTGCTCGCCGGCATGTGGGCGGCGACCCGGTCGGAGCGCGCGGCCCCGGCCCCTCGGGCCGAGCCCGAACCCGTCGCCGGCTGAAGCCTCGGCTCAGGGGTAGACGGCGTCGAGGCCGACTTGGAGCTGCTGATGCGGCGTTCCGGCCGTCGAGGTCGGAAGCCAGAGCATGAACCAGATCGTGCGCTTGGCGCCGACCGGGATCGTGACCGCGGTCTCGTCGCCGGCGTAGGGGCCGCCGGTCCCGCCGGAGGTCGTCGTGTCGATCGTGACCGCGGTGACGAAATCGGAGGGGCTCGGCGGCGCGGAGTTCCACACGGCCTCGAGCACCGGCGTCTCGACGCCGGACGATACGCCCAGCCTCCACGGGGAGTTCGGCGTCGCCGTGCTGCCCCAAAGCGCGATCGTGATCGGCCAGTTGCCCGTGTTGACGATCTCCACCGAGCTGGCCGCGATGGCGAAGCGCGAGACGGCGCCGTCGATCGTGCCGAAAGAAAGGGTCATCGTCGAGGGCGTCATGTCGATGTTCAGCGGGGCGAGGGCGGTGAAGTTCGGCGTCCCCGCGCTGTTCAGGCTGCCGACCCGGAAATACCACGTCGTGTCATGGTCGATGCCCGTGAGCGTGAGCGTGCTCTCGGACGCCGCATAGGTCGCGGAGGTCAGAACGACGCCGCCGGGCGAGAGCGCGCCGAAGTTCGTCGTCGAGCCCTGGAGGACGTAGCCTTCGCACGTCCTGGAGGACGAATCCGGGGGCGAGGACGGCAGCGCGGCCCAGCGCGCGGTGGCGGAGGTCAGCTCCACGAAGAGATAGTCGGGACTGATGCGGGACGGCGCCGCGGCCAGCGTCGCCGTCGAGCCGAGCGGCGCGAAGGCGGTGCCGGCGCCGGCGTGGTTGAACGCCTGGACGAACAGCGTGTAGGTCGTGTTGGGGAATAATCCCGAGATCTCGGCGGAAAGGGACGCGCCGGCGGGAGCGGTGGCGAAGACCACGTTCCCGTCGTCGCCGTTGGGATAGAACGTTTCCGTCGTGGCGACGATCGAGTAAGTCGTA
Source organism: Elusimicrobiota bacterium (assembly GCA_035606075.1). GTDB lineage: Bacteria > Elusimicrobiota > Elusimicrobia > UBA1565 > UBA9628 > GWA2-66-18. The sequence goes on along the minus strand of DATNGC010000078.1, from coordinate 478 downwards.
ACGTTCACCGGATTGCCCGAGCCGTTCCACGCCGCGACGATCGAGAACTCATTTGCGTCCAAGATCGGCGTCGCCGCCGCCGTGGGCGCGGCGGCCGCGGTCGCCGCCGCGAAGGCCGGCGAATCGGTCCGCGCGCCGCACGCCGCGGCGCGCACCGACAGCGAGTACGTCGTGTTCGGCGAGAGGCCGGAGGTCGTGTACGCGAGCGCGCCGGCGCCGAGCGCGGGGGACATCGGCGAGGCGCCGGGCGCGCCCGTCGAGGAGAAGAGTTGGTAGCTCGCCGCGCCGAGCGAGGAGGTCCAGCTCCAGTCCAGGCTGGAGGTCGTCGGGTTCGCGGCGGAGAGGGCCGGGGCCGCCAGCGTCGTCGTCGAGCTGTACAGGCCGCCGCCGCCCGCGCCGGACGTCCCCCCGCCCGACGCGCCTCCGGCCGTCGAGACCGAGACGCCGCACGCTGCGCCCGACTGAGCGATCGAGATCG
>DATNGC010000077.1:0-6931 GCA_035606075.1 Elusimicrobiota bacterium | reverse complement strand
CCCGGACGCGGCCCTCGTCTATCGCGCGAAGACCGCCGAGCAGGCCGCGCGGCAGATCTGGGAGCTGCACAAGCGCTACGAGACGAACCGGCTTTACGCGACCGACCTGATCATGAGCCTTGATCACGTCGCGAAGCTTCTGCCGGAGCTGGCGCGGCTGCGCCGCGAGGACGACTCCGACGTCCGCCTCTTCTATGAGACCAAGTCCAATCTCACGCGCGCCCAGCTCGAGGCGTTCGGCCGCGCGGGGGTCGTCGAGATCCTGGCCGGCATCGAGTCGCTGAGCACTCCCACGCTGAAGCTCATGCGCAAGGGCGTCCGCGCGATCCAAAACGTCTCGACGCTCAAGTGGGGCCAGGCCAGCGGCATCAAGGTCGTCTGGAACTACATCCACGGCTTCCCCGGCGAGGACCTCGACGAATGCGCGGCGGCGGCCGACGGGATGCTCGCGCTGACGCATCTGCAGCCGCCCAGCGGCTTCGGACCCGTGCGCCCCGACCGCTCCAGCCCCTATCACGATCGTTTCGCGGATTTCGGCTTGGACGGCGTGCGCCCCGACCGGATCTATTCCCGCCTGTACCCCGCGCCGAAGTTCGACCTGAGCCGGATCGCGTACGCGTTCGAGTTCATGCCGGAAGCCGTCGCGGACGCGTCCGAGCCGCGAGTCGCCAAGCTGGCCGGGCGCGTCCGGTTCTGGAGCGAGGTCTGGCCGCGGAATTTCTTCGCCTCGCGGCGCGGGGCCGAATCCGTGGAGCTCTTCGACTCCCGCCCGCTGCGCGAAGGCGGCAGTCTCGAATACCGCGAGCACGTCCTGACCGGGCTGGAGGCGCGCATCTACCGGCGCTGCGAGTCGATCGCGACCTTCGGCGAGATCGCCGCCGCGTGCCGGGAGAGGGACTCCGGCTGCGGTCCCGACGAGGTCCGCTCCGCGCTCGACGCGATGGTCGCGCGGCGCTGGCTTTGGCGCGAGGACGGCTTCTATCTGAGCTTGGCCGTGCCGGTGTCCGCGCTGCCCGCGGCGCAGCGCCATTGCCTCGACCGGATGCAGGAGGCCGGACGGGACCGCTCCCGGCCGGGCTTCAGCGCGCGCCAGCCGCTGGCCTAGCGCCGGCTCAGAATCCGAGCTTGCTGGCGTAGACCTCGACGACGTCGATGCCCGCCTTCCGGGCGGTCTCGGCGGCGCGGCGGCACCGGTCCATGCGGATCTCGTAGGTGTTCGTACCGTCGGAGGACTCCCAGCGCGTGCGGTCCTCGATCGGCAGCTTGATGCCGTGGTGCTCCGGACGCAGGTCCATGTCCGAGCCTTTGTAAATCTCCGAGAAGGAGATCGAGACCTGGCCGAGGAACGCGGCGTTCTTCCGGATGAACACCAGCGTCTCGCGGAAGTCCTCCTCGGTCTCGCCGGGGAAGCCGAATTGAAGATAGGTCTTCACCCGGATGCCGGCCTTCTTCGTGTTGCGGATGACCTCTTCGGCGTCCGTGATCTTGAATTTCTTGTCCATGGCGTCGATGACCTTCTGGCTGCCGCTCTCCAGGCCGTAAGCGAGCTCGATGCAGCCCGAGGCCTTGAGCTTGCGAAGCAGCGCGAGGGTGGTCGTCCGGTGGAGGATGGCCATGCCGCTCCAGGCGAAATCGCCGTCCTCGCCGCGCCGGGCGAGCCGCTCGAGGCGGAAGTCCAGCAGGAGGTCGGCCAGCTTCGCGAGCCGGCGCGTGTCGCCGTTGACGAGCGAGTCGCTGAAGATGATCAGCTTGCGGTTGGGGAACGTCTCGAGATGGTGCTGGATCTCGGCGAGCGTCCTCTGCGGGCTCATGACGCCGTAGACCTTCTGCATCATGAAATGGGTGCAGAACCGGCAGCGCCGGACGCAGCTGCGGGTGGTGTTGATGTACATCGCGTCGCCGACGTAGTCCTTCATCGGGAAGCCGCTGAAGTCGAGGAAAGGGAGGGAGTCGATGTCCTCGACGCCCTCCTCGTCGCCGCCGTCGAGGATCTCGCCGCCGGCCGCCTTCATCAGCACGCCGCGGATCCGCGGCAGGGTCCCGCCCTTGCCCGCGCGCTTCAGGGCGCGCAGGTACTTCACGAAGGAGACGTCGGCCTCGCCGAGCATGACGGCGTCGACGCTCGGGTTGCGGATGAACTCGAACGCGTTGTTCTCCCGGAGGCACTGCGCGCCTCCGAAGACGACGCGCGTCGACGGGCGGAGAGCCTTGATCGCCGCGGCCATGTCGAGGCTCCATTTCTCCGTATAGGTGAGGACGGCGAAGGCGACGACGTCCGGCGCGCCCTCGAGGATCGCGTCGACCTCGCGGGCGAGGAGCCCGGCGACGACGCGCGGGCTGCCGGTCAGCGCCTCGTGATACTCGACGTGGTCCTTGAAGGTCCGCTTCAGGCGGGACGAGAGCGCCTTGCGCACCCGCATGCTCGAGTCGACGATGCGGGGCGTGACGCCGGCCGCCCGAAGATGGGCGTTGATCAGCGCGAGGCCGTTGCTGGGCGTCAGCCAGTCGTAAGAAGGAGGCTGGACCAAGACCACGCGCGCCGGCGCGGCGGCGGCTTTTTCGCTCATGTCCTCTCCGCCCGCGGGGACGCGAGCTCGAGCAGCCGGCGGCCGCGCTCCGCGACGAACCCGGCGGGCAGCTCGTCCAGGCACGGCGACGGGCGGCCGCACGCCGGGGCGTAGAAGCAGGAGCAGCCGCCGGGCGGGACGCAGACGCCGCCCCTGGCTCCGGCGTCGATCTCGGCGGCCGAGGTGGGCCCGACCAGGACCGCCACGGGCAGCTCCAGCGCCGCGGCGAGGTGCGCGGACAGCGTGTCCACGCAGACGACCGCGTCGCACGCGGCCAGGAGCGCGGCGTAAGCCCGCAGGCCGCGCGCGTCGCCCGCGTCCACGACGTTCTTCCGCGACGCCCCGGCCGCCGCCGCGCGGCGCGCGGCGCCTTGCTCGGGCGCCGAGAACACCGCGACGGTGCCTCCCAGGCCCGCGAGCTCGCGGGCCGCGCGCGCGCTCGCCGACGGCGAGAGGGATTTGGCCTTCCACCGGCCCGCGGCGAACGGAGCGAGGCCGATCAGCGGCCGGCGGCCGCCCCGGAGCAGCTCCGCCGCCGCCTCCCGGCCCGCCGCGAGCTCGTCCGCGCCGAGCGCGAGCAGCGGGCGCGCGGGCGCCGCCGCCGTCAATCCGAGGACCCCGCACCAGAGGTCGATGTAGCCGCGGCGATTGGCGGCTTTGGCGGCGTCCGCGGCCGCCCGGCCGCCGCGGGACTCGGGGCGAAGCAGGCTCATGTCGTAGTAGGCGCGGCTCGACTCGGTATAGCCGAGACGCCCGTCCTCCTCGGTCACGCCGACGAGCTCGCCGCGGCAGAGCCGCCGCGCCAGGCGCGCCGCCCGCGGGTCTTCCTCCATGCTGAGGACCAGATCGAACGAGCGCTCCTGCGCGCCGGCCCGCTCCAGCGTCATCGCCTCGACCGGCAAGCCCTGGAGCAGCGGGAGCGCCGCTTCCGACGCGGCCCAGCAGATCCGCGCGCCGGGATGGCGCGCCAGGAGGGCCGGCAGCAGCCCCGTGGTCCGCAGGACGTCGCCGAGCGCGCCGAGCTTGACGATGAGGATTCTCATCGCGGGCTCAAGGGCGGAACAGATAGCCGACGCCGACGACGGTCTCGACCTTCTTGCCGAAGGGCGGCAGCTTCCTGCGCAGGGTCTCGACGTGCTTGTCCACGGTCCGCGTCGAGGTCCCGGAGGTGTCCCACACGGACTGCAGGAGCAGCGCGCGGGGCAGGACGCGGCCGGGCTGGCGCAGGAAGGCGAGCAGGAGCTTCATCTCCAGGTGGGTGAGCGGAACCTCCTTGCCCGCCAGCGTGGCGCGGTGCTCCTCGATCGCGATCTCGAGCGGCCCCCACGAGACGATCTCCGCGGGAGGCGTCGCCGACGACGCGCCGCCGCGCCGCGCCAGCAGGTTCGCGATCCGCACGAGGAGGAGATCGACGTCGACGGGCTTGGAGAAGTATTCGTCCGCGCCCTCGTCGAGGCCTCGCACCTTGTCGGACGGCGTCAGGGCCACCGCGGACATGACGACCAGGGGGATGCCGCGCGTCTCCGGCGAGGAGCGCAGGACGCGGACGATCTCGCGACCGTCCATCCCGGGGAGCTGGACGTCGATCAGGCACAGCGAGGGCTTGTGCTTGAGGATGCTGTCGAAGAAACGGCCGGGCGTGGCGCTCGCGCTGACGGCGTAGCCGGCCTTCCCGAGGACGTACTCCAGGAACTTGAGGACCTCGGGGTCGTCGTCGACGACGGAGATCAGCGCGCTCACGCCTTCTTCTGGGACGCCTCGAGCGCCGCCGCGACCCTGTCGAGCAGCTCTTCCATCTCGAAGGGCTTCAGCACGTACCCCGTGACGCCGGCCTCGAAGCCGGCCGCGACGGTCGCGATGGCCGAGCGCACCGTGCACATCAGGATCGGCGTCTTCGCGCCGCGCGGCGTGGCGCGCAGGCGGCGGCAGACCTCGTAGCCGTCGATGTCGGGCAGGTTGCCGTCGAGCACGACGAGGTCGGGCCGGCTCTCCTCGAACTTCCGCAGCGCCTCCAGGCCGTCGGCCGCGGTCACGACGCGGTAGCCGCCGGTCTCCAGGACGTGGCTCACGATCACGCGGAAGTCGTGCTCGTCGTCGACGACCAGGATCAGGTTCGGCAAGATTGCACACTAGCGGAATTACGGGGGCTCCGTCAAGGCGGATACGCCCGCGATGAGGTAGAATGACCGGGTGGAATCCGCTTCCAGCGAGGGTCTGGCGCTCCGCGTCCGGCGCCGGCTGGCGGCGTCGGCCGCCGCGGCGGGGCGGGCGCAGGCCGCGGTCCTGCTGACCGCCGTCTACTACCTCGTTATCGGCCCCGCCGCGCTCGCCGCGCGCCTGCTCGGCGCCGATCCGCTGGGTCGCCGCCGGCCCGCGGCGACCGGCTGGATCCCGCGGACGCCGCGCGGCCCCCGCGCCGGCCTCGAGGGGCCGGGATGACGCGCATCCTCGGCCTCAGCTTCGACTATCACGACGCCGCCGCGGCCCTCGTGGTCGACGGCGTCGCGGTCGCGGCGGCCGCCGAGGAGCGCTTCTCCCGGGTCAAGCACGACCGGCGCCTGCCGGTGCGCGCCGCGGGCTGGTGCCTTGAGCGCGCCGGCCTCGCGGCGGGCGACCTGGACGCCGTCGTGTTCTACGAGAAGCCGTTCCGGAAGCTCTCGCGCATCCTGGCCAACAGCCTCGACACCTTCCCGTCGTCGGCCTCGCTGTTCCGCCGCGCCGCCGGCGCGTGGCTCGACGAGCGGCTGTGGGTCGGCCCGCGGATCGAGCGCGCCTTGGGCCTGCCGCCGGGGAAGGTGCTGTACTGCGAGCATCATCTCTCGCACGCGGCGAGCGCCTTCTACCCGTCCCCTTTCGACGACGCGGCGGTGCTGACGATCGACGGCGTGGGCGAATGGGCGACGGCCTCCGTGGGCCGCGGCCGGCGCGGCGCGGACGGCCGCTGGGAGCTCGCGCTCGAGGCGGAGATGCGCTACCCGCATTCCCTGGGCCTCCTCTACTCCGCCTTCACCGCGTATCTCGGCTTCGAGGTCAACGAGGGGGAGTACAAGGTCATGGGCCTCGCCCCTTACGGCCGGCCGCGTTTCGCCGACCGGGTCCGGCGCATGATCGAGCCCTTCGGGGACGGCTCGTTCCGCCTCGACCTGGACTGGTTCGCCTTCCATCGCGATCCCGCGCGGGCGTTCGCGCGCCGCTTCGAGGACGCGTTCGGGCCCGCGCGCGCGCCCTCCGCCGGCGACCCGGCGCAGGACCCGCGCCTATGCGACGTGGCCGCCAGCGTCCAGCTCGTCTGCGAGGAGCTGGTGCTGGCGATGGCGAAGGAGGCGCACCGGCGCACGGGTTCGAGGAACCTCTGCCTCTCCGGCGGCGTGGCGCTCAACGCCGTCGCCAACGGGCGCCTGCTGCGCGAGTCGCCGTTCGAGCGGGTGTGGATCCAGCCCGCGGCCGGCGACGCCGGCGGCGCGCTCGGCGCCGCCTTGTACGCCGCGCACGCCTTGGGCGGCGCGCCTCGCTCCGAGATGCGCCGGGCGGACCTGGGTCCCGAGCACTCGCCCGCCGCCGCGGCCGCGGCGCTCGCGGCCGCGGGCCTCGAGCACGAGGAGCTCTCCGACCGCGGCGAGCTGTGCGCGCGCGTCGCGGGCATGCTCGCCGGCGGGCGCGTGGTGGGGTGGCACCAGGGACGCTCCGAGTGGGGCCCGCGCGCCCTCGGCCAGCGCTCCATCCTCGCCGATCCGAGGCCGGCGGCGATGAAGCGCGCGCTCAACGAGAAGATCAAGTTCCGCGAGCTGTTCCGCCCGTTCGCGCCCTCGGCCGCGGCCGAGGCGGCGGGAGAATGGTTCGACCTGGGCCCGGGGCCGGCGGCCGCTCCGTACCGTTTCATGCTCGCGACCGCGCCCGTGCGCGAGGACCGGCGCGCCGGCCTGGGGGCCGTGACGCACGTCGACGGCACGGCGCGGGTTCAAGCGGTCGGCGCGGACGACTCTCCGCTCTATCACGAGCTCATCTCGTCGTTCGGCGCGGCGACGGGAGTCCCCGTCCTGCTCAATACTTCGTTCAATCTGAAGGGGGAGCCCATCGTCGAGACGCCGGAGGACGCGATCTCGACGTTCTTGGCGAGCTCGATGGACGCTCTCGTGCTCGGCCCGTTCCTGGTCCCGAGGCGCCCGGAAGGAAATCCGTCCAGGAGGTCAGCATGGGCCGCATCCGCGACGCCGTCCGACGGCTGGGGGTGGTAGGAGAGCTTCTCGCTTTCCTCTGGCGCGAGCGCCTCTGGTGGATGATCCCGATCCTGCTCGCGCTCATCCTCGTCGCCGCGCTGGTGATCCTCGGCTCCAACCCGGCCGTCGCTCCCTTCGTCTACGTCC
>DATNGC010000076.1:0-27534 GCA_035606075.1 Elusimicrobiota bacterium | reverse complement strand
CCGATCTGAGCTCGGCCTGCACGTCCTGGTCGCTGAGGCTCGTCGACGCATTGATCGGCTTGATCATGATCGACCCCGCGTAGCTGCCGCGGCCGATCGTCTGGTTCGTGCCGTGGCGGCCGTCGACCGCCGTGAGGTTGGTCTGGTACTCGTTGAGCCAGTCCATATACGTGCTGTCGAGCATGTTCGCGAAGAACGGCCCGATCTTGGACTGCGTCTCGGGATCGACCTGGTCGCCCCAGAACACCGCGTAGACCTTGGGATGAGAGATCACCGGTCCGCCGAAGTACTTGAGGCCGCCGCCCGCGGAGGCCTTCTCGGTCCGGAACACGGACGGCTTCGCCCCTTGCGCCCAGAAGATGCCGTGGGGCGCGGCCGAGGCGACGGACGAAAGAACGGCGAGACCGGCGACGACGGCAAGAACGCGGGACAGGGGGGTTTTATCCATGACCCGATTCTGCCTTACGGGATTGATCTCGGTCAATAGAAATTGGGCCTTAAGGCCTAATTATTTTATAGGCCCTTTGAAACGCGCGTTTGACGGATCGGGCCGCGCGACGATGATTCCTCGCGCATTTTCAGAATTCCTCTCGAGGGTTTTTGACGCAAAATCGCGTCAAAACTCTCCTCGGAGGAATTATTTTTGGAGAAGTCAGCGGGGGACGGCGGCGAAGAAGGCTTTAAGCCGGGCGGCGGACTTCACGCCCGGCCGGCTCTCGACGCCGGAGCTCACGTCGAGCGCCCACGGCTTGGCTGCCGCCGCGGCCTCCGCGGCGTTCTCGGGCGTCAGCCCCCCGGCGAGGATGACGCGCTTGCCGCGCTTGCGAATTCCGGCGGCTTTCTTCCAAACGGCGGTTCGAGCTTTCGCCGAGGGGCCTCTCCCCGCGCGCCGGTCGGCGTCCGTGCGCTCCGGCTCAAGGAAGACGTAGTCGAGCGGCCCCGGCTTCGAGGGACCCGCGACGAACGCCGGCACGCGCAAGCCGGTCGGGACTTTGCCGTAGATCTGGACCGCATTGAGGCGCAGTTCGCGCACCGTCGTGAGCAGTTCCTCGCGCGAGGGATCGCGGAACACGCCCACCGCGAGCACGCCCTTGGGGATCGCGGCGCGCACGCGGCGGGCGCGCGCGAGAGTCAGGAAGCGCGGCGTCTTGGGCACGAAGATCATGCCCACCGCCCAGGCGCCCAGATATGCGGCGCGCGCCGCGTCAGCACCGCGCGTGACGCCGCAGATCTTGACCCTCACGCCAGCAGGGAGGCCAGCGCGGCGGCCGGGTTCGGGGACTTCATAAAGGAACCGCCGATCAGGAAGCCCTTGTAGCCGAGCTCCCGCAGCGAGTCGATCTCCTCGCGCGTGTTCAGTCCGCTCTCGGAGACGGCGGTCGCGGTCTTCGTGACCAGCGACGCCAGCCGGCGCGAGACCGCGAGGTCGGTGTGCAGGGAGCGCAGGTCGCGGTTATTCACGCCGATCACGTCGGCCGTACACTTGAGGGCCGCTTCGGCCTCGGCCTCGTCGTGGACTTCGACCAAAGTGGAGAGGCCGCGCGCGCGCGCCGCGAAGAGCATCTCGTGCAGGCGCGGACCCAACAGGGCCGCGATGAGAAGGATCGCGTCGGCCCCGATCGCGCGCGCGAGCTCGAGCTGGTAGACGTCCACGAAGAAGTCCTTCATCAGGAGGACCGCGTCCGGCAGGGCCGCGCGGGCCGCGCTTAAAAAGGAAGGCTCTCCCGAGAAGTACTCCGGCTCGGTCAGGATCGAGATCGCCGCGGCTCCCGCCTCGGCGTAGGCGGAGGCGATGCGCGCGGCTTCGGCGGGCGAGGCGGAGCCCGGCGCGCGCAGGAACCCCGCGGAGGGCGAGGCGAACTTGACCTCGGCGATCACGCGCGGCCCCGGCGCCTGCAGCGCGTGAGCCAGGGACGACGGCTTGCGCGAGTAGAGCGGCTTGGCGGCCAGCGACTCGACGGAGCGCTCTTTCTTCCATTTCGCCACGCGCTCCTCGGTGCGGGCGCCGATGTGCTTGAGGACGTTGAGTTCGTTCATTTCGCGCTCATGCGCGCAAGCGCGTTCAGCGCCGCGAGCGCGCGGCCCGAGTCGATGGACTCGGCCGCCAGCGCGACGCCTTCGCGCCAGGACTTGGCGAGCCCGGCGGCCTGCAGGGCGGCCGACGCGTTGAAAAGGCAGGCCTCGCGAGCGGGGCCCGGCTCTCCGGACAGCACCGCACGAAGGATCTTCGCGTTGCGCTTGGCGTCGCCGCCCTTGAGGGCCGACAGCGGGCGGCGCTTGAGGCCCGCGGACTCCGGCGTCACTTCCTCGAGCTTGACCTGCCCGCCCGACAGGCGCGCGACCGCCGTCGCCGACGACAGCGACAGCTCGTCGAGCCCGTCCTTCGCCGCGACCACGAGGGCGCGCTTGCCGCCCAGCGCGCGCAGGGCCTCGGCGACGGGGCGCACCAGCGCCGTCGAGTACACGCCCAAGAGCTGGTGCGGCGCGCCGGCCGGATTGCACAGCGGGCCGAGCAGGTTGAACACCGTGCGCGTGGCGAGCTGGAGGCGCACCGGGCCGACGCGCGCGAAGCCCTTATGGTGGCTCGGCGCGAAGAGGAAGCCCACGCCCGTCTCCTCGACGCACAGCGCCGCGCGCGCGGCCGCGAGGTCGGTGCGCACGCCGAGGGCCTCGAGCACGTCGGCCGAGCCTGAGCGGCTCGACACGGCGCGGTTGCCGTGCTTGGCGACCGCGGCGCCGGCGCCGGCCGCGATGAAGGCGACCGTCGTCGAGATGTTGAAGGTCCCGGCGCCGTCGCCGCCGGTGCCGCACGTGTCGATCAGAGGCGTGCGCTTGATCTTGACCGTCAGCGCCCGCGCGCGCACGGCCTCGGCGAAACCGGTGATCTCCGCGACGGTCTCGCCGCGCACGCGCAGGGCGGCCAGGAAAGCGCCGATCTGCGCGTCCGAGGCCTCGCCGTCGAGCACGGCGCCCATGGCGGCGCGCGCGTCGGAGCGCGTCAGCGGGCGCCCGGCGAGCAGGTCCCGCAGCTGCTTCATGCTAGGCCTTCGGCAGGATCAGGCGAAAGGTGGAGCCTTTCGCGCCCGGCTGGTAGTCGGCGGAGCCGCCCTGCGCCTCGAGCACCTTCTTCGAGAGCGCCAGGCCCAGGCCGAGACCCTTGGGCTTGGTCGTGATGAAGGGCTCAAATAACGAGCCTTTGACCTTCAAATCCACTCCCGCGCCCGTGTCGGTCACCGAGATCCAGACGCCTTCCTTTCCGACGCCGGTGGCGACCTTGGCGCTGCCCTTGCCGCCCATCGCGTCGAAGGCGTTGTCGAGCAGGCGCTTGACGGAGTCGCCGAGGAGTTTCGGGTCGGCCATGACGGCGGCGTCCTTCGCGCCGGCCTTGAACTCGACCTTGCCGCCCTCGGGCGCGGAGTAGCCCTTCACCGCCGCCTCCACGAGCTTGTCGACGGCGTGGGTCTCCCTCATCGGTTCGCAGGCGCGCGAGTAGGAGAGGATGTCGGACAGCATGCGGTCGGCGCGCGCGATCTCGCCCTCGATGATCTTGAGGTGCTTCTCGACCTTGGGATCGAGCCCCGACGCGCCGAGCTTGGCGCGCACGAAGTACGCGGAGTTGTTGATGACCGCCATCGGGTTGCGCAGCTCGTGCCCGACGACGCTCGCGATGCGGCGGATGAGCTGGCTCTGGTCGTCGGCCATCACAGCCCCGGGCGCGTCATGTTCTCGGGCTTGATCCAGTCGCCGAACTGCTTTTCGGTGACGAGCCCCAGCTTCAAAGCGGCCTCCTTGAGCGTCAGCCCCTCGGCGTGCGCGGTCTTGGCGATCTTGGCCGCCGCGTCGTAGCCGATGTGCGTGTTGAGAGCGGTGACGAGCATGAGCGAGCGGCGCATGAGCTCGTCGATGCGGACTTCGTCCGCCTTAATACCCGCGGCGCAGTGCTCGTTGAAGCCTCTGGCGCCCGCCGCGAGCAGCTTGGCCGAGTGCAGGAAGTTGTGGATGATGAGCGGCTTGAACACGTTGAGCTCGAAGTTGCCGGAGGCGCCGCCGACGTTGATGGCCGCGTCGTTGCCCAGCACCTGCGCGCAGATCATCGTGACCGCCTCGCTCTGCGTCGGGTTGACCTTGCCGGGCATGATCGAGGAGCCGGGCTCGTTCTCCGGGATGCGCAGCTCGCCCAGGCCCGCGCGCGGGCCCGAGGACAGCCAGCGCACGTCGTTGGCGATCTTGTTCATCGAGCAGGCGAGCGTCTTGAGCGCCCCGTGCGCGAAGACCAGCGCGTCGTGGCCGGCCAGCGCCTCGAACTTGTTGGGCGCGGGCTTGAAGGGAAGCTTGGTCAGCCGCGCGATGTGCGCCGAGGCCTTCTTGTCGAAGTCGGGGTGCGTGTTGAGGCGGGTGCCGACGGCCGTGCCGCCGATGGCGAGCGCGTAGAGGCCGGGCAGGACCGCGTCGATCCGGCCCAGGTCCGCGTCGAGCATCGCCGCCCAGCCGCCGATCTCCTGGCCGAGCGTCAGCGGTGTGGCGTCCATCAGGTGCGTGCGGCCGATCTTGACGATCTTGTCGAACTCCTTGGCCTTCTTCTTTAAAACGTCCCGGAGCCCCTTCACCGCCGGGATCAGCTCATGGACCAAAGTCTCCGCGGCCGCGATGTGCATGGCCGTCGGGAAGGTGTCGTTGGAGGACTGGGACTTGTTCACGTCGTCGTTGGGATGGACGGGCTTCTTGGAGCCCATGACGCCCTTCGCCAGCTCGATGGCGCGGTTGGAGATCACCTCGTTGGCGTTCATGTTCGACTGCGTGCCCGAGCCGGTCTGCCAGACGACGAGCGGGAAGTGCGCGTCGAGAGTCCCGGCGATGACCTCGTCGGCGGCGGCGACGATGAGGGCTTCCTTGTCCTTGGGCAGCAGCCCCAGGTCGCAGTTGGCGAGCGCGGCGGCCTTCTTGAGCACGCCGAGGGCGCGGATCATCTCGCGCGTGAGCGTGTCGCGGCCCGCGCCGGCCTGGAAGTGGTGGAGGGAGCGCTCGGTCTGCGCGCCCCAGTAGCGGTCGGCGGCGACCGGGATCTCGCCCATCGTGTCCTTCTCGACGCGGGTCTTGCCGTGCGCGGCGGTCTTGGTGGTCATGGCGGGACTCTCCTCAACGATCATGCCCGCATGATATATAAATTTTGCGAAAATGCCTCGATGACCGACGCGGATTGGGGAACGTGGACGCCGTCTGAGCGAGCCGCGCTGTGCTTCGTCGTGAGCGGCGGGCGCATCCTCCTCATCCACAAGAAGCGCGGCCTCGGCGCGGGCAAGGTCAACGGCCCCGGCGGCCGCCGCGAGCCGGGCGAATCCGCGGAGGACTGCGCGCGGCGCGAGACGCTGGAGGAGGTCGGCGTCGAGCCGCGCGGCCTGGTGCGCGCCGGGGAGCTGCGCTTCCAGTTCCTCGACGGCTACGCCCTGCTCATCGACGTGTTCACGGCGTCCGAGGCCGTGGGCGAGCCGCGCGAGACCGACGAGGCCGACCCATTCTGGGCCGACGTTTCCGCGATCCCCTACGCCGACATGTGGCCCGACGACGCGATCTGGCTGCCGGAGATGCTGGCCGGCCGGCCTTTCCGCGGGCGCTTCCGCTTCGACGGGGACAGGCTTCTTTCCCATTCGATGGAGCCCGCGTGAGCGAGCGCTGCTCCGCGGTCTGCTCGCCGGGGCTGGCGCCGTTCGCCGCGGCCGAGCTCGGGCGCCTGGGAATCGGCGCGAAAGGGCTCGAGTTCGAGGGCTCCTCGCGCGACCTGTACCGCGCGAGCCTGCGCCTGCGCACGGCCGACCGCCTCCTGCTCAAGCTGGGAGAATTTCCCGCTGCCGCGTTCCCGGCGCTGGCCCACGGCGCTTTGCGTCTGCCTTGGGAGCGCGTTTTGGCGCCGGAGCGTCCCATCGCCTTCCGCGTGTCCTGCGTGAAGTCCAAGCTCTACCATGAACGAGCGATCGCCGAGCGGCTGGGCGCCGCCGTCGAGCGGCGCCTGGGCCGCGCTTCCCCCCTCGCGAAGTTCGACGAGAACGCCTCCGAGCCTCAGCCCCAGCTTTTTTTCATTCGCGTCGAACGAGACCGCTGCTCGGTCTTCGCCGACGCCTCCGGCGCGCTGCTGCACAAGCGCGGCTATCGCCTCGCGACCGCCAAGGCTCCCCTGCGCGAGACCATGGCCAGCGCGCTGGTGACGGCCTCGGGCTGGACGCCGGAGGCGCCGCTGCTCGACCCCTTCTGCGGCTCGGGCACGATCGCGATCGAGGCGGCGCTGATGGCGCGCCGGATCGCCCCTGGCCTCGCGCGCCGCTTCGCCTTCATGGACTGGCCCGGCTTCGACGGCGGCCTCTGGGAACAGCTGAAAGAAGAGGCCGCGCGCGAGTCGACGTCCGCGCCGCTCACGATCCTCGCCTCCGACCGCGACGCGGGCGCGATCCGCGCCGCCCAGGCCAACGCCGAGCGCGCCGGCGTGGCCGACGCGATCCAGTTCTCCTGCCGCGCGGTGTCGGCCGTCGAGCCGCCCGCGGCGAAGGGGTGGATCGTCACCAACCCGCCCTACGGCGTGCGCGTGGGGGAGAAGAAGCCGCTGCGGGACCTGTACGCCCGGTTGGGCGCCGTCCTGCGCGAGCGCTGTCCCGGGTGGCGGGCGACGATCCTCAGCTCGGACTCGCGCCTGCTCGCCGCGTCGGGGCTCGAGCTCAAGGAAGGCGCGCCGATGATGAACGGCGGCTTGACCGTGCGGCCCGCCGGCGGTCTCGTCTAGGCGCGGATCACTCCAGCGCGACTTTCCAGCTGGTCAGGCCGTACCAATCCTTGAAAAGGAAGGTCATGCGGTCGGGAGCCGACTCCTGGTGGATCCAGCCGTCCAGGACCACGCCGGTCTTCTTCCAGTCTGTCCCTTTCGGGAACACGATCACGGCGTGGTGTCCCGTGACTTTGCGGACCACGAAAACGCCGTGGACTTCGAGAGAGGTCACCCGGGCGACGGGGACGACGGCGTTCAGCGTCGTGTTCTGATGCGCCACGCAGCCCCGCTGGAAGTCGTTGCTCGGCCAAAGATGCGTGGCCGCGCCGATCGATTCCTCGAGATTGACCATGGTCCCGTTTCCGTAGAACGTCCCGGAGACTTCGCTGGGATATCTCGCGTGAAGCTCGCCGACCGCGCGGCTGGCGGCCGTGATCACGGGACCGAGGTCGGCGACGTTCGCCGGAGTCCAATTCATCCCGTCGGGCGACGCGTCGATGAGCGTCGTGATCGGAATCCCCGCCTTCTGGATCACCTCGTGGGAGGCGCGCAGCTTCGCCGGATCGACGGCGGCCTGCGCCGGCGCGGCCGCGGCATCGGAGGGCCGTTGCGCGCCGGCGGCGGCGTATTTCGCCTTCAGCGCCGCCATCCCGTCGCGAGCCTGAGTCTCGGCGTCGCTCTGGGCCCCAACGGCCGCGGGCGCCAGGAGGAGCGCCGCCAGCAGGGCCGAACGTTCGAGAGGGGCCATGCCGCAGTATAGCCCCTCTCTTCTATTCGTCAAGCCCTAAAAGAGCTTTTTTGACTAGTCGCCGAGGACGGACTCCGGGCGCATGAAGTGGCAGGTGTAGCCGTTGGGATGCTTCTGCAGGTAGTCCTGATGCTCCTCCTCGGCCTTCCAGAACGGCCCCGCCTTCTCGATCTTGGTCACGACGGGAGCGCCCCACTTGCCGACCTTGTTCAAGTGCGCCTTGTACTCCTCGGACTCCTTGCGCTGGGCCTCCGTCGTGTAGAAGATCTCCGAGCGGTAGGAGTCGCCCACGTCGTTGCCCTGGCGGTCGAGCGTCGTCGGGTCGTGCATGCGGAAGTACCACCGCAGAAGCGTCTTGTACGGCAGCTTCTTGGGGTCGTAGACGACCTCGACGGCCTCGGCATGGCCCTCGTGGTTGCGGTAAGTGGCGCGGGCGACCTTGCCGCCGGTGTAGCCCGCCTCGGTGTGGACGACTCCGGGGATGTGGCGCAGGATCTCCTGCATGCCCCAGAAACAGCCGCCCGCCAAGTAGACGGTCTCGTTGTGCGAGCCCGCCGCGACGGCCTTCGTTCCCGCCTTGGCCTTGGGGACGATGCCCGCCGCCGCGAACGAGGCGAGGTAGCGGCCGTAGCCCTCCTGCTCGAGCTTGTCGACCGGGATGAAGCGCAGGGACGCCGAGTTGATGCAGAAGCGCTTGTGCGTCGGCCTGGGGCCGTCGTCGAAGACGTGGCCCAGGTGCGAGTCGCCGTGCTTGGACCGCACCTCCGTGCGCTCCATGCCGAACTGGCGGTCGGTCTTGGACACGATGTTGCCGGCGTCGATGGGCTTGGTGAAGCTCGGCCAGCCGGTGCCGGAGTCGAACTTGTCCAGCGAGGAGAACAGCGGCTCGCCGCTGGCGATGTCGACGTAGATGCCGGGCTCGTGGTTGTTCCAGAACGCGTTGTGGAAGGCGGGCTCGGTGTCGGCGTTGCAGACGACCGCGAACTGCTCGGGCGTCAAGCGCTTCTTCAGCTCGTCCTGCGACGGCTTCTTGTATTCGTGGGTCACGGTCTTCCCCTCCGCGGCGCGCGCGGGCGCGCCGGCGGCCGTCAGCAGCATCAAGACGGCGATGGCTTCTTTCATCATCACCCCCATCATAACACTCATGAGTGACATCGCGGGGGTCGGGATGACACGGCGCAAATGTTAAACTCAATCGCCATGCCCAACACCATCACGAAGTCCTCGACCCTCAAGAAATTCGGCCTCGCCGCCTTCCTGTCCGTCTCGACCGTCGCCGTCTACCTGATCGCCGGCGCCCGCTTCGCGCCCGCCCCGTCCGGCGGCGAGACGGAGGAGAACCTCCCCGATCCCAACGAGAAAGCCGCGCCGCTCTCCGCGCCCGGCCTCGACGGCAAGTCGATCGCGCTCTCCGGCTTCGCCGGCAAGGTCGTGCTCGTGGACTTCTGGGCCACGTGGTGCGACCCGTGCAAGGAGGAGATCCCCGACCTCGTCAAGCTGCGCGAGAAGCTCAAGGGCAAGGGCTTCGAGATCTTCGGCGTGTCCATGGACGAGGACGGCGCCAAGGCCGTCAAGACGTTCACTGCCAAGCAGCCGATCACGTACCCTCTCGGGCTCAACGGCGGCGAGCAGCCGCCGGAGGGCTGGGTCGTCCCCGGCTTGCCGACGGCATACCTCATCGGGCGGCAGGGCCAAGTGCTCAAGCGCTGGTTCGGGGAGAAGGACATGGCGGAGCTCGAAAGCGACGTGACCGCCGCCCTTGCGAAATAAGCTGGCCGCGGCGCTGCTTCTCGCGGCGTTGTGCGCCCCCGCCGCCGCCGAGTCCCTCGATCTGTTTCCGCGGCCCAACGAGATCTTCCCTCTCCTGATCGCCGACCCGCGCCACATCCAGGTCGGGGCGTCCTACTACCGCCTCGACGGAGAGAACACGTCCGACGTCGCCCTCGGCCACTCCTGGGGGCTCACGCGCTGGCGCGCCGGCGACATGCAGGACTGGCTGTGGGAGGTCGACGTCGAGGGCATGGCCTATTCTCGCTTCCAGGTCGGCGGCGGCGTCAACCAGTTCGAGACGGTCGACTTCTTCCTCAACCTTCCCGTCACGGTGCGCCGCGGCGACGTCGCCTTCAAGGGCGCCGTCTTCCACGAGAGCTCGCACTTGGGCGACGACTACATCCGGCGCACCGGCGACACCGGCTTCCGCTACTCCAACGAAGGCCTGCGCCTGCAGGCGTCCCTCGAGCCGCGGCGCTGGGGCCGCCTGTACGCGGGCTCGACCTACCTGTTCCACCGCGTCCCGGACACGCGGGGCCTGAGCGCGCAGGGCGGGTTCGAGCTGTTCTCCGACGACTTGACGCCCTTGAGGCGCCCCCGCACGCGCCTCTTCGTCGGGCAGGACTTCCAGAGCCACCAGGACGTGCGGTGGAACGTGGACTCGCACACCGTCGCGGGCGTGAAGCTGAACTTCCGCGAGAACGTGACGCGCGCGATGCGCGTCCAGCTCGGCTATTTCGACGGGCACTCGCCCTTCGGCCAGTTCTTCACCAAGCGCGAGCACTACCTCGACCTCTCGCTCGTCTTCGAGCTATGAAGCTCCTGCGCGACCTCGCCGTCATCGCCGCGGCCGTGGGCGGCGCCTATTGGTGGACGCACAGGCCCGCGCCGGAGCGAGCCCCGGCCATCGCCGGCGCCCGGCCCGACCTCGCCATGCCGGCGGCGTCCAAGCTCCCGCCGAACGTCGGATCATCGATCGAGACGCTCCGCCACGACGGCGGGCCCGTCCATCTCGCCGGCAAGGAGTCGCGAGAGCAAGCGCTCGGCCGGAAGCCGGAGCTGCTCGGCGGCGGCGCCGTCGACGTCACCGGCGGCCGCGAGTCGGAGCCGCTGCCCGACGAGCGCACGCCGTGGAGGGACTTCACGCGCCAGCCGCGGGCGATGGCGGCCGTCGTCGCGCTGTTCATCGTCCTCTATCTCCTGGGCACGCGCGCGCTGCGCAAGGGACCGGGCGGCCGCGGCTTCACGCACGACTAGCCGGAACTCGTTCTCCGAGCAAGGACCCGGCCGCCGGCGAGCTCCCGCGCGGCGAAGGCTGAAATTGCTAGAATCTACGCCATGTCCTCGACGGAGAGCGCCCTCCCCGACACGCCGGTCATGCGGCAGTACCAGGAGCTGAAAAAGGCACATCCGCACGCGCTGATGTTCTTCCGGCTCGGCGATTTCTTCGAGCTTTTCGGCGACGACGCGCGCGATGCCTCGCAGATCCTCGGCCTCGTGCTGACCCAGCGCCAAGGCGTGCCGATGTGCGGCGTCCCCGCCCACGGCGCGCAGAACTACATCGCGCGGCTGCTGCGGGCGGGGCGCAAGATCGCGATCGCCGACCAGCTCGAGGCGCCGTCCAAGGACAAGAAGATCGTCCCGCGCGGCGTGACGCGCGTGGTGACGCCCGGCACCGTCGTCGAGGACGAGCTCCTCGACCCGACCGCGACCAACTTCCTCGTCGCCATCGAGCACGATCTCGTCGGCTGGGGCGCGGCGTGCCTCGACGTCTCGACGGGAGAGTCCTGGGCCTCGCAGGCGCTCAACGACCGCGACTGCCGCAAGCTCTTCGACCTGCTCGCGCGCGTGCGCCCCGCCGAGGTGCTGGCCTCGAGCGCCGCGGCCTCGTCGCTGTCGCTGCGCCAGTTCCTGCCGGCCAAGTCCTGCCTGACCTTGCGCGAGCCGGCCAAGCTCGACGGCGCGCCGAATTGGGCCGAGGCCTCGATCTGGCGCAACCACCACCTCGCGCTCAAGGCCGTGATGGCTTCGAGGAAGTATATTGAAGAAGCGCGCTTCCGCCTGGGCGAGCTGCCCGCCCCCGCCTATCGCGAGGCGGGCGCCGTCATGCAGCTCGACGACACGGCGATCCGCACGCTGGAGCTCGTCGACTCCGCCTCCGGAGAGAAGCGCCACACGCTCTGGGGCCTGCTGGACGGATGCCGCACGCCGATGGGCTCGCGGCGCCTGAAGATGTGGCTGCTCCACCCGTCCACGGACATGCGCGAGATCGAGCAAAGGCAGAACTGCGTCGAGGACCTGCTCGACAAGCCCGATGCCCGTCAATCCCTCGGACGCCTGCTTCAGGAGATCGCCGACCTGCCGCGCGTGACGAGCCGCCTCTCGACGCGCTCCGCCGGCCCGCGCGACCTGGGCGCCCTGCGCCGGTCGCTGCTGCGCCTGCCCCAGCTCGAGCGCTGGATCGCCGAGACGGCGTTCTCCTCGGGCCTGGCCGTGCTCGCCGAGGACCTGCGCGAGGCCGCGCTCGCCGTCGAGGACCTGCGCGAGCATCTGGAGAGCGCGCTCACGGAGAATCCCCCGGCCAAGCTCTCGGAGGGCGGCCTCATCCGCGAGGGCTTCAACGCCGAGCTCGACGCCCTGCGCCGCCTCAAGAACGACTCCGACCAGGTCCTGCTCGAGCTCGAGGAGCGCGAGAAGAAGGCCACCGGCATCACCACGCTCAAGGCCGGCTACAACTCGGTGTTCGGCTATTTCCTCGAGATCACCAAGGCCCAGTCGTCCAAGGCGCCCGCGCACTACACGCGCAAGCAGACGCTGACCAACGCCGAGCGCTACATCACGCCCGAGCTCAAGGAGCTCGAGGTCAAGATCCTCTCCGCCGAGGACAAGATGGCGCGTCTGGAGACGATGCTCTTCGACAGCGTCCGCGAGAAGGCGCTCGAGAAGCACGTCGTGCTCCTGCGCCTGGCCGAGCTCCTGGCCGAGCTCGACGTGTTCCAGGCGCTGGCCGCCGCGGCCGCGATGCACGACTTCGTGAAGCCGAAGGTCGACCTCACGCACGATCTGGAGATCGTCGAGGGCCGCCACCCGGTGCTGGCCGCGCTGCTGCCCTCGGGGACCTTCGTCGCCAACTCGCTCGTCCTCAACGCGCGCGACCCGCAGATCCAGGTCCTGACCGGCCCGAACATGTCGGGCAAGTCCACCTACCTGCGCCAGAACGCGCTGATCGCGCTGATGGCGCAGATCGGCTCCTTCGTGCCGGCGCGCTCCGCGCGCGTGGGCGTGGTCGACAAGATCCTCACGCGCATCGGCGCGCAGGACGCGCTCGCGCAGGGCGACTCGACGTTCATGGTCGAGATGAAGGAGACGTCCCACATCCTGCGCATGGCGACGCCGCGCTCGCTCGTCGTGCTCGACGAGGTGGGCCGGGGCACGTCGACCTTCGACGGCATCTCGATCGCCTGGGCGGTCCTCGAGCACCTGCACGGCTCCTACGCCGCGCTCGACGACGCCAAGAGCGAGACCGCGCCGCGCGGCCCGCGCACGCTGTTCGCCACGCACTACTTCGAGCTGACCGAGCTCGCCAAGACCCTGCCCGGCGTGGTCAACGCCAACGTGGAAGTGAAGGAATGGCGCAACGCCGAGGGCCACGTCGAGGTGGTCTTCCTGCACAAGATCGCCGCGGGCCCGGCCGACCGCTCCTACGGCATCCACGTGGCTGCGCTCGCCGGCCTGCCCGCGTCGCTGATCTCGCGCGCGGGCGAGATCCTCTCCGGCCTCGAGGAGGAGTCGGCCTCCGGGCGCCTGGCGGCCAAGGTCGCGGGCGACGACGCGCCGCCGCCCGAGCTGCCGCTCTTCGAGGAGAACCCGGTCCTTCGAACGCTCAAGCTGCTCAACCCCGAGACGATGACGCCGATCGAGGCGCTGCAGGCGCTCATCGCTCTCAAGAAGAAGGTCTGATCATGGCGCGTATTCAGCAGCTTCCGGAGGAAGTCTACTCCCGCATCGCCGCCGGCGAGGTCGTCGAGCGCCCCGCGTCGATGCTCAAGGAGCTCCTCGAGAACTCCCTCGACTCGGGCGCGACGCGCATCGATATTGAAGTCACCGGCGCCGGCGTGGACTCCCTGCGCATCGTCGACGACGGCTGCGGGATGGAGGCCGAGGACCTCAAGCTCTGCCTGGGCCGCCACGCGACGAGCAAGATCTCGGCCTTCGAGGACCTCGACAAGCTGACGACGTTCGGCTTCCGCGGCGAGGCGCTGTACGCGATCTCCGCGGTCTCGCGCATCACGATCACGAGCGCCACGCGCGAGTCGAAGACGGGCTGGCGCGTCAACCAAGTCGGCGCGCGCTTCCTCAACGGGCCGGCGCCGGCCATCCCGGGCACGACGGTGCTGGTCACCGACCTTTTCTACAACACGCCCGCGCGGCGCGAGTTCCTCAAGTCCGAGGGCGCCGAGCGCGCCAAGCTCGCGGCCGTCGTCGAGGAAGCGGCGATCGCCAACCCCGGCGTGCGTTTCACGTACAAGTCCGAGGGCCGCACGGTCCTGCGCTTCGAGCCGGAAAACACGGGCGATCCGTTCCAGGACCTCGACCTGCGCGCGGCCTCCGTGCTCGGCGACGACCTGGCCAACGGGCTTCTGCCGATCGACGTGGAGCGGCCGGGCGTGAAGGTGCGCATGCTCGTCTCGCCGCTCTCCAAGATGCCGTCCTCGCGCAACTTCCAGTATTTCTTCGTGAACAAGCGGCCGGTGTCGTCGCGCCTGCTCCAGCAGGCGCTGTACAAGGGCTACGGCGAGCGCCCGAGCGGCAAGCACCCGGTGTGCGTCGCGATGCTCGAGCTCAATCCGGACGCCTTCGACGTGAACGTGCATCCGGGCAAGCGCGAGATCCGCTTCAAGAACGACGGCGAGATGTTCGGGATCGTCTCCGGCCTCGTCGCCTCCGCGCTGGCCAAGGCCAAGGCGGCCGAGCCCATCACGGTCGAGCCCGCGCCGGCCGCCGTCGTCGCCGACGCGCCGGCTCCGGCGGTCGAAGCCCCTCCCGCCGCGGCACCCGCGCCGGGACCCGATTCCTACTACCTCGGCGGACACGCGATCCTGCCCGACCAGTTCAAGCAGCTGAACCTGGGCGCGGCGGTCGCGATGGCGGCGCCGGAAGGCGCGCCCGCCTGGTACACGCCCCCCTTCCGCTACATCGGCCAGATCGAGCGCGCGTACCTGCTCTTCGAGGCGGCGGGCGGGTTGTTCATGCTCGACCAGCACGCCGCGGCCGAGCGCATCCTCTTCGAGAAGCTCATGGCCGAGGTGGAGCACGGCGGGGCGAAGTCGCAGAAGCTGATGCTGCCGATCCCGGTGGCGCTTCCGGCCTCGGCGACGCGCATGGTCCTGGAAAAGGCCGACCGCCTGCGCAAGCTCGGCTTCGACGTCGAAGGCTACGGCAAGAGCGGCCTGCACGTGACCGCGGTGCCGGCGCTGTTCGCCTCGGCCGACGACGTGAAGAAGCTGATCCACCGCGTCATCGACGCGCTCAACGATCCCGTCGACGAGGCCGCCGCGCTGCGCCACGACGCGATCGCGACGGTGGCCTGCAAGGCGGCGGTCAAGGCTCACGACCGCCTGGGCGAGGACGAGGCCTACAAGCTCCTCGACGAGCTCAAGGACTGCCAGGACGGCTCCTGCTGCCCGCACGGCCGCCGCGCGATGCTCTCGCTCAACCGCGAGGAGCTCGCCCGCCGCTTCCAGCGCCCCGGCGCCGTCCCCCTTTAATTAACAAAGGGGCCAGGCAGGAAATTAACTTTCGGCCTGGAACTTATTTGACCCCCGCTCCGTAAGAATAGGAGACCGCGCGCCTTGAAATGCGCGGCGAGGGAGTCTACACTATGGTTATGAAGCTCAAGGTCGTCGTCGAGAACGGCGCCGACGGTCTGGTGGTCGCTCATTGCCCGTCGCTCAAGGGCTGCTGGTCTCAGGGCCGCACGCAGGCCGAGGCGATGACCAATCTGAAAGAAGCGATCCTGCTGTACCTCGACGACGGCGCCAAGAAGTTCAAGCCCACCTCGAAGCAAAAGGTCCTCAGCCTCGCGGTGTGAAGCCGCCCCTGGTTTCAGGGGCGCGCGTCGTGAAGGCGTTCAAGCGAGCAGGCTACCGCGTCACCGGGCAGCGCGGAAGCCACGTGAAGCTTTTTCGCGACGCGGATGAGTCGACGCTCATCATTCCGCTCCACCACGAAGTCGATCGCTGGACTCTGAAAGGCATCCTGGCGGACGCCGGCATTTCCGTCGAACAGTTCATGCGGCTGCTCTGATAGGCCCGTCGATCCAGCGAGAAACGCCAAAAAAATTCTTCGCGCTTTCGCGCTGAAAAATTTTTTCGCGCTTTCGTCCAGACCCAAGATTTTTTGGGTCTTGAATCTAATTTTTCCGGAGCTATACTCCATTTCAGACCCGCCCCGATCCCGGTGTTCGACGGGAAGAAGCCGGACGCCGGGGTGAGGCTGAGGCCGTAAACCGGTGGTCGTGGTCGCAGTCGTGCCGGGTGCGTCGTTCCCCCGGTCGCCGTGGTCGCAGGTCGCAGTGAGACGCGTCGTGTCGTGGCCGGACCGTCGCTGTCGGGCCCTGTGGTTCCGCCGAGACACAGGAGACCGCCAGTTCGCGCGTTCCGGGTTCGGGACGGGTCCTATGAGGCGCTGAGACGGCCCATTAACGGGCGGCGGTCTCGGCGCCTCCTAATTTTTGGGGCTGCCGGCGGGAATCGATGGCGAAACCCTGATTCCCCTGTTACAATCCGCAAAAGCACCGACGGATCGCCACGAATTATGCCGATCTGTCCGATTGAAAGTTAGGCCGCATCGGGCTTGCCGCCCACCATGCGCATGAAAATCGAAACATTCCCGGTCATGCCGACCTGCCCCTGCAGCTTCTGTCTTCAGTTGCAGGGCGGCAGCGTCTTTGCTGACTTCGATAAAGACGAGGCGGGTCTTATATTTCTTCGACGAATATCATTCGATGGCTTCGGCTGCTGCAGGGCAGCAGAGTCCATCACGAAGATGAGCCCAGGTGACTCGCAGTTGCTCCTTAACGCGATTTCACGTGGTGGGGTCGAAAGCGTTCAGGTCGAAGAGACTTTGCGGAGATACTTTCAAGAGAACAAGAATCTAATTTGGGGTGATGCTCTAGCGGAGCATGAATTACTTTAACTCAGACCACCTCATCGGCCTAACATTGGGTGGTGCGGCTGATGGCAAGTTTGGGAGTCGCATGCGCCGCCGCACACCCGGGCGTTAGCCCACCCAAGAAAATGACCAATCCAGAACTCATACTTGAACGGGGCTGCAAGATTCTCGAATCGGTACTAGGACCGCACGGGTTTCAGCTCCAGCCAGGTGACACTGGAGTGAGCTCAGGCGGCCGTTTCGCAAGCGGATTTTTTGTGCGCGGTAATCGGAAGCTGGAGCTGCATTTTCGTTATTCACTCGGACTGGTTCGTTATCACTTTGGCGCACACGAAGTTAGCCACGACGATTATCTGTGGGCACTTCTGGGACCAAGCGGAGGAAATAAGTATCCCGGTTTCGGAGAAGATCCACTAGACGGATTTAGGGACCTCGTCTATGATCTTGAACATTACGGTAGGGACTTCGTTTCAGGTGAGGATGAGACCTTGGAAAAGCTGTTTCAACGCGCTAAGACTAGGCCCAAAGGATTGAATGCCCTCGGTACAAATGACGCGATCTAACATCAGCTTGAACGGACGGCGGCCTCAAATCAGCTGGATAGCGGGTAGCCATCGCCGTTCCACCTGGCGTTAGGCTGTCGATATGGCCTCTGACTACGACACAATCATGGAAGCTCTCAAGTCAGCCGGCCTCGACCGGCTTGAGGCGCTCTCGCGAGAGGTGAAGGGGTTCCCGGATGGGGTGGATTCCTTCATCCGCAGGCGTTGGATTAGAAATGCGATCGACTGCGGGTCCAAGCAAGCGGTCGAATGGATGCTTCGCAAGGGATTAGACTTGAACTTCAGGGATGAGGAGGGCTACACCCCCCTCCTTTGCGCCATCGAAAGGGAGACGGAGGATCGTTACGAAGTGCTCGAACTTCTCCTCGCCGCCGGAGCCCCTGTCAACTCAAAGGGTATAAATGACTGGACCCCTGCGCACATGGCTGCGGCAAGAGATGACATCAAGGCGCTGGACATACTGATTCGACACGGCGCAGATTTATCCATTCGCACCGAGATCGATGACTATGCGACTCCGCTCGAAGAGGCCCGACATCTTGGGAAGGTCAACATCGTGCGGTACTTGGAACGTCGCCTAATATCACCCGGACCCGATGGGGCCGATAAGGGAGGAGCGCGAATTGAGTAAGGTGTCCTCCCTGGACGAAACCCTCAGCAAGGTCCCCGAAGTCACCCTCGTCTTCTGGATCATCAAGATCTTCGCCACCACCCTCGGCGAGACGGCCGGCGACGCGGTCTCCATGTCGATGAACCTCGGCTACCTCGTCGGCACGGCCATCTTCGCCGCCGTTTTCGCGGCCGCCGTCTACACCCAAATCCGCGCCAAGAAGTTCCACCACGTCCTGTACTGGGTCACGATCATCGCCACCACCACGGTCGGCACCACCATGGCCGACTTCGCCGACCGCTCGCTCGGCATCGGCTACGCCGGCGGCTCCTCGATCCTGCTCGCGCTGCTGCTCGGCTCCCTCTTCGTCTGGCACCGCACGCTGGGCACCGTGTCCGTCGAGAGCGTGAGCTCCGCCAAGGCCGAGATGTTCTACTGGGTGACGATCATGTTCTCCCAGACCCTGGGAACCGCGCTCGGCGACTGGACCGCCGACAGCGCCGGCCTCGGCTACCTGGGCAGCGCGGCCCTGTTCGGCGGCCTGCTGGCGCTCGTCGCGGCCGCGTACCACTGGACCAAGACCTCCCGCACCGCTCTCTTCTGGTCCGCGTTCATCCTCACCCGCCCGCTCGGCGCCGTCGTCGGCGATTTCCTGGACAAGCCCCACAGCTCCGGCGGCCTCGCGCTGAGCCGCTACGCCGCCTCCGGGGTTCTCATGGCGCTGATCGTCGTCTGCATCTTCGTCTTTCCCCACCGCGCCGCCAAGCGCGCGCACTGAGTCATTCAATCGGCCGGTGAATTGACGGTAAATCCGATCTCCTTCGGCGTCCGTGCGCGCGGTTCCATAATCTCATGGATGGCCGCGAAAAGAGCTTGGAGGTCTTTATCGTGGTCGGCGACCTTTCTTTCAAGCGCCGCTATCACCGCCGCCAAATCTTTATCCGCGCTGACCAGGCGGCGTAGTCGATTAAACGCTCGGACGATTTGAATGCTCGCGGCAACGGCAATGTCGCTATTGAGCACGGAAGCGAGCATCACGGCGCCATGGTCGGTGAAGACATATGGGCGATAGCGAAGCCCCATTCTGATCGATGAATTGGAGGTCGCAAATTGCGACCTCCAATTTTCCAGCTCCTCGTTCGTGAGTTGGAAGTCGAAACCCCATAGATCCTGGCCTGATCGCCGGCGAACATGACGCGGCGGCCGCGGAACACGTAGATAGTCTGATCGACGTCCGCATTGGGATCGGGAAAATGGACTTCCTTTCTGGCTTTCTTCATACTATGTATACGGAATGGACCCCTATTTTGTTCCCAAAGGAGATCCGTATGAAAGTGATCCCTTACCTCAACTTCGACGGTCGCTGCGCGGAGGCGCTGAAGTTCTACGAGAAGATTCTCGGCGGCCGGACGCTGATGAAGATGACCTGGGGCGAGTCGCCGATGGGCGCGAAAATCGAACCCGCTTGGAAGGACAAGATCATCCACGCCACTTTCTCGCTCGACGGCCAAGAGATGGGTGCCGCCGACTCGCCGCCCGAGTACTACCAGAAGCCGCAGGGACTTTCGATCACGCTCAACATCGCCTCGCCGGAACAGGCCGAGAAAATCTTTAAGGCGCTCTCAGAGAATGGCAAGGTCTCGATGCCCATCCAGGAGACGTTCTGGGCGCGGCGCTTCGGCATGTTCACGGATCAGTTCGGGATCCCGTGGATGATCAACTGCGGAATGACCGCATGAGCGCTCCGCGCTTGGTCATCGATCACGTCGTCTTGGAGGTCGCCGACGTCAACGCGTCCGTCGACTTCTATGCCCGCGTCTTCGGCTTCTCGCCGGTGCGGCTGAAGGAGTACAAGCTGGGGAAGGCGCCGTTCCCCTCGGTGCGCGTCTCCCCGTCGACTGTGCTCGATCTGTTCCCGAAGAAGATGTGGCGAGGCGCGAAGCGGGCCAACCCGAACCACTTCTGCATCGCCATGAGCGCCGCCGCCTTCCGCGCGTGGGAACGCCGCCTGGCTCGCCTGAAAGTCCCCATCGTCCAGCGCTACGAGCGCAACTTCGGGGCGCGGGGTCACGCGCGGTCCGCCTACGTCAAGGATCCCGACGGAAATACCGTCGAGGCGCGCTATTACTAGCTAACGCACACGCCAGAGGTGATGCCATTGCGGCATCACCCGGACGTCGGAGAGAACCTTGCGGGCCCGATCTTCGAAGCGCAGGCACTGGGCGGGCGAGATCGGTTGAACGCCGCCGAACGGAGTGGCCGGCTGGAGCACGAGCGTCGCCTTGCGGCCCTTCATCAGCGACAAGACCTGGCGCCATTCGGAATCGGTCGTCCTCGACGTGAGCACGACTTTCACGAACGTCGAGCTCGGCGCCTCATCCAGGAAAGCCCGATGCAGCGCGAAGGTGTCACGGCCCGTCGAGGACTTGAGCTTCACGTCCATGGACACCACGTCGCACAGCGGCTTGAGCGCGCGCATCGCGTTCGGCAAGGTCCCGTTCGTCTCGAGGTAGTTCTCGAGCCCAAGCTCGTGCGCGTAACGCATGAGCGGCGCGAGGAAGGCGGGATGGAGAAGAGGCTCGCCGCCCGTCCACGAGATCGAGCGATGCTTTCTCTTCTTGTGGAGCTTGAGGATGGCGGACTTCACCCGCTCGAGCGACCAAACCGTTCCCGACGGGATCGGAATCGTGTCGGGCTCGTCGCAGTAATCGCAGCAGAGGTTGCAGCCGCCCAGCCGCACGAAGATCTGCCGCTCCCCCACCCGCGGACCCTCGCCCTGCAGCGAGGAGAACACCTCGACGAGCCGGCCGCGCGAGGCGTCGGAGAGCTTGGGCGTCGCGGCCGTCACAGCGCCGGGTCCGCCTCGCCGGCCTCGCGGAAGCCCTTCGCGCGCAGCTGGCACGAGTCGCAGCGCCCGCACGGGCGCGAGCCGCCCGCGTAGCAGGACCAGGTCAAGGAAAGCGGCGCCCCGAGCTTGTCCGCCAGGCGCACGATCCCCTTCTTGTCGAGATGGAGCAGAGGCGCCAGCACGCGCAGTCCCTTGTGCTGTTCGGTGCCGCGCTTGGTGCCGAGCTTCGCGACCTTGGAGAAAGCGTCCAGGAACGGCGGCCGGCAGTCGGGGTAGCCGGAGTAGTCGAGGGCGTTGGCTCCGATCACGATGGCTTCGGCGCCGATCGAGTCCGCGAGCGACACTGCGAGCGAGAGGAAGATGGTGTTCCGGCCCGGCACATAAGTCGACGGGATGCGTCCCGTGCCGATCTTCTTGAGCGCGAGCTCCGGGATCTTCAGCTTCTTGTTGGTCAGCGACGAGCCGCCCAGCCACGGCAAGGTGAACGCCGTCTCGTGCAAAGGGACGCCCGCCTTGCGCGCCACCGCGCGCGCCGCGCGCAGTTCGCGCGAGTGCCGCTGGCCGTAGTGCACCGCCAGCGCCGTCGGCGCGTAGCCCTGCTTCTTGGCCCAGTAGAGCGCGGTCGTCGAGTCGAGCCCGCCGGAGAGGAGGACGACCGCCTTTTTCGCCATGCCTTAAGCCTTCTTCACCGGGAACTTCCCGTCGAGCGCCTCGCGGCAGATGCGCACAACGTCGGCGCTGAAGTTGCCCTTGTCGACCATCCAGTTGATGTAGCCGCGATCCATGGCCACGACCTCGCGCAAGGTCTTGCCCTTGTGCTTGTTGCCGAAGCCGAAGGCCGCCTCGCCGCTCTTCCAGACGAACTTCCCGTCCGCGTCCACGCGCGACGGGTCGACCGCGTTGCAGAACGCGTCGAGCCCCGCCACGTCCTTGGGCAGGTCCGCGTAGCGGTCGACCTGCGCCCAGAGGATCTCGGCCGTGGCCCGCACGTCGGCCTCGGCGCGGTGCGCCCCGGTCAGGTCCTTGCCGCAGTAGAACTTGTACGCGGCCGTCAGGTCGCGCCGCTCCTTGCGCTGGAAGATCGTGAACGCGTCGACGATCCGCTTGCCCGTGAGCTGCCACTCGAAGCCCGCGCGCTTGAGCTCCGCGTGCAGCATCGGGATGTCGAAGCGCCCCGCGTTGAAGCCCGAGAGGTCCGCCCCGTCGAAGATCTCGAAGAGCTTCGGCGCCAGGTCCTTGATCGTCGGCTGGCCGCGGACCATCTCGTCGGTGATGTGGTGGATCGCCGTGGCCTCGGGCGGGATCGGCACCCCGGGATCGACCAAGGACGAGAACACCGTCTCCGTCCCGTCGACGTTCCTGCGCAGGATGCAGACGTCGACGATGCGGTCCTGCAGCACGTCAGTGCCGGTCGCCTCCAGATCGAAGACGCACAACGGACGGTCGAGCTTCATCATTTCGCGGGCTCCGGTGCGGGAAGTGTGTTCGGCGAGATCGTCGCCGGCGCGGTCGACAGCATGACCGGCGCGGATGCCGTCGAGATATCGACCGGCACCGCCGCCGTCGAGAGCGCCACGATCGCGGCGGAGGAAGAGGCCGACACCGCGGGGATCACGAGAGTGGGCCCGCTCGCCGTCGGCGTCGAGACCGCCACGGTCGGCGCGGCGCCCTTCGGCCGGCACTCGTAAGAGAGGTGGATGTAGCGCTCGATCTTGAAGTGCTCGTCGCCGACCCGCATGCTCGAATCGATGTCCTCGCCGTTGTAGGCCGCGTCCGCGTCCGAGCGCGAGTACTCGTCGGTGATCTCGGGCTTCAGCTCCGAGCCGCAGTTGCGGGCCATGAGCCGCAGCGCCGTCTTGCGGCGGCTGGCCACCGCCCAGCCCCAGCCCTCGGCCGAGTAGCGCACCTGCCCCCCGCCGTAGTCGATGTAGCCCACTTCCTTGACCGGCCCCTTGCGCGGCTTGCGCTTCTCGACGGTGATCGCGACGCAGGACGAGAGGACGGCGACGGCGAGAACGAGCGGGACGGCGCGCTTCATTTCAGGGCCCTCAACTCCGAGGAGATCGGCGCGGCGGGCGCCGAGGCGACCCCGGCCAGCCTCTCGGCGCAGCGCTTGCCGTCCAGGATCGTCTCCTCCATGAAAGAATATTTCCACGCCCCGTAGCGCCCGATCGACTCGATGCCCGCCTCGCCCAGGCGCCGGAAGATCGCGTTCACGGCCGGCGTGCGCTGGAAATCGTAGACCACATACCCCACTTTAATAGGCATCCAAGCCCTGGCCGAGATTTCGTCGGTCTTCTTGAGGATGCCCGCTTCGCGCAGGCCCTTGAGGATAGAGCCCTCGAGCTTGGGGACGTCCACCTTCATGCCCCCGGGCCGCGCCACCTCGACGTAGACGGAGGTGTGTCCCTTCGGCGCCAGATGCTTCGAGAAGTTGCTGGCGAATCCGACGCGATAGAATGGGAATTTGGTCTCGGGGTAGTAGATCCAATGTTTATCCGACACGTCGGCCCGCGCCACGCCCAGGTTCAGGTTCCAGACCGTGTTGTAGCGCAGCTTGCGGCGCGCGGACTTCACGTCCGGGGGCAGTGGGAAGGCGAGGTCGAGGAAGTCGACGAGCGGCAGCGTGTTCACGAGCCGCTCGTAGCGGATCTCGCCGAGGCCCTCCACCCGCGCGACCTTCTCGCGCAGGTCCACGGCCTCCACGCGCGCGTTCGCGCGGGCGACGCCCGGCTCCAGGCGCGCGGCCAGCGCGTAGGGCAGGGACTGGATGCCGCCGCGGACGGGATAGCGAAACTCCGCGTTGTAGCCGAACAGCTTGTTCTGGTCGACGAGCGCGCCGTAGAGCACCTCGGCGGCCGCGGGCTTCGGGACGAAGCGCCCCTGCCACTCGGTCGTCATGGCCGACAGCGGCGTCTGCCAGAGCTTCTCGTTGTAGGGCTTCATGAAGCGCCGCGTGATGCCTTCTCCGAAGGTGGCGCGGCACCAGGAAAGGAAGTCAGGGTTCGGCGCGAGCGCGCGCGGGCGGTGCACCGTCTCGAGAAAGCCCGACACGCAGTCGAGCACCGCCGCGGGGGGGAGGCCGCGCACGTTGGCCTGGAACGGGTAGCGCGTGTCGACGCCCTCGGAATGGATCCACGCGCGCCGCGAGTGCGACGCGACGTTGCCCTTGAGCAGGTCGAGGATGAGCTTCTTGCCGTAGGGGTCGTGAAGGTGCAGGAGGTGGCCCGTGAAGTCGAACGTGAAGCCGCCCGTCTTCATCGAGCCCGCCGTGCCGCCGAACGCCGGCCGCGCCTCGACGATCAAGCGCGAGCGCACGCCGAGCTCGCCCAGGTGATGGGCCGTCGAGAGGCCGGCCAGGCCGCCGCCGAGGATCAGGACGTCGGTCTTCATTTCATCGTCACCAAGGCCAGCCGGCGTCCGACCCACAGGAGCGCGGCGGCCACCAAGGCGTAGATCGCCAGCGCCTGCTTGGTCGGATACTCCGTCGCCAGGTAGGCGCAGTAGCCGAGTGCCGCCGCCGAGACGGCCGCGATCATCACCACCTGCGGGCGAGAGTAGCCCAGCTTCTCCAGGCGCAGGGCGAAATGGTCCTTCGAGCCGAGGAAGGGCGACTTGCCCTGGTTGAGCCGCAGGATGCTCACGAACAGCGTGTCGAAGACCGGCACGAAGAGGATCAGCAGCGGCGCGAACACGCCGACGTCGTTGAAGGAGGAGTAGTGCGCGCCGAGCGACAGGCTCGCGAGCAGGAAGCCGAGCGTCAGGCTGCCGCAGTCGCCCATGAACACCTTGTGCCGCTTGGACATGTTCCAAGGCAGGAAGCCCATCGCCGCGCCCGCGACCGCGGCGGCCGCGTAGCGCACGTAGCTCTCCTGGTTCGGCAGGGAGACGAGCAGGAAGCCGATCGCGGCGACCGCCGCCTGGCTCGCCGCCAGGCCGTCCATGATGTCGATGATGTTCATGGAGTTGGTCACGCCCGCCACCCAGATCACGGTGACCGCGATCGCGACCCAGGTCGGATGGATGAAGTGGATGCGCAGGCCGAAGGCCACGAGCAAGGAGGCGGCCAGGAACTGGACCAGGAGCTTGGGCTTGTAGTCGAGCCCCTGCGGGCGGCGCAGGTCGTCGGCCAGGCCGAGGAAGAACACGAGCGTGGCGCCGAGGACCAGCGAGCGCAGGTTGTACAGCGTGCCGGTCGGGAAGTTGGTCGTGAAGCGCAGCAGCAGCATCGCGCCGACGAAGCCGGCCCAAATCGCCACGCCGCCGAAGATCGGCGTCGGCGTCGTGTGCGTCTTGACCGAGGACGTCGGCGCGTCGAGCAGGCCCATGCGCAGGGAGACCCCCCGCACGAGCGGCGTCAGGATGAGGGAGATCGCCCCCGCCACCGCGAAGCACGCCGCGTACAGGCCGGCTTCGGTCGTCACGAGTCCTCCAGCCCCGCCAGCAGGCAGGCCGGACCGCGGAAGGTCAGAGTCAGATGCTTCTCGAGCCCCGTCCAATTCGCCTCGCCGAGCGGCGTGAACGTCCCCACGCCGTTCCCGAGACGCAGCGCCTCGCGCGGCACGAAGAGCAGATGAGTGAAGCCGCCGGCGCGCAGGGAGCGGGCGAGATCCTCCGGCGAGGACGACGCGTTGGCGAGGGCCACGTAGAGGTTCGGCGCGTGCACGGTCGTGGACAGGTGCGCGCGCGGGATGTAATAGCCGCGCTGCTCGCCGACCTCGAGAATCTTGGAACCGAGCGGGAGCCGGCCGGATTCGACGGCGCACGGGTAGTACTCGAGCTTGCGCGACAGGAAGGTCCCGCGATCCTCGAGCGCGAGCATCGGTCCGCCCGAGCCGAACACCCCGTGGACGAACAGGACGAGGAAGAGATGAGAGGCGAGCATGACGCCCGCCGCGGCGGCGGCGAGGACGCGCGCGCCCGGCGCGGCCTCCTCGCGCCACTGGGCGGCGCCGGCCGCGCCCACGCGCGCCATCGCCGGAGCCATCGCGGTGAGGAAGCGCAGGACGACCCCGGTCGCGAACCAGCCCGCGAAGTAAAGCGCCGTCAGAAGAGCCAGCGCGCGAGGTCCGCGCCCGCGCAGCGCGGCCCACAGCCCGTACCCCCACAGCCACAGAGTCAGGTCCCAGCCGTAGTCCCCAAGCACGTCCATCCCCCCGCCGTAGCGAAGCGGATTGCGCAGGAGGAGGACGGGCAAAGAGAGCAGATCCCGGAGAAAGCCGTGCGCGTGACCGTACTCCGTCAAGACTTGGAAGTAGCCGGCCGCGAGCTCCGAGGTCCAGCCGGCCTTGGTCGCGGGGAATATCTTGTACAGGAACGGGAAGACGGGATTGCCGACGAAGATCCAATTCTTGATCAGCCACGGCGCGAACAACGCGCCGGCGAGGGCGGCATAGAGGATCGCCGGCTTCAGCCGGCCGCGGAACGCCAAGCGCAGGACGAGCAGGACCGCGAGGAGTCCCGCGTAATACTTGGTCCCCAGCGCCAGGCCCATGAAGAGCGCCGAGAGCAGGAGCGGGCCGCGCTGAGCGCCCTCGTCGGACGCCTCGAAGGCGAGGAGCGCGCCCGTCATCCACAGCATGACGAGCGGCTCGACGTAGGCCGTCGACGACAGGAGCAGGACGGCCGTGTGCGTCGCGACGAGCGCGGCGGCCCACGGCGCCGCGGACGTGATCCGGCGCCCGTACGTCAGCAGCCAGCCGATCGTCAGAGCCGAGGCCAGCCACGCGTACATCTGCGCGAGCAGGTCCGAGCCCATGTCGAGCGCGAGCGTGAAGAGCATCTCCCCGTTCTGCGGGAAATGGGCGTAGACGATGCCGGGCGGCGCGTACAGGCGGCCGGCGCGCAGGTACTCCTGCGGCAGGGCGAGATGATAGACGAGCGCGTCGTACTGGTGCGGCGGCACGAGGCAAGCCCACAGCGCGAAGAGCAGCGGCAGGCCGACGAGGACGCACAGCCACGGCCGCTCGAGCGCGCGCCGGCCGCCGTCCACCAGCGCGGCGAGCGCCGGGCGGACCTCGCTCCAGCCGAAGAGCAGCAGCGCGCCGAGAAGGGCCGACGCGGCCCAGGACGCCAAGAGTCCCGCCGCCGCGAGGGCGAACATCGCGAGCGCGAGGACGCCGAGACCGAGCGTCGCGCCCGCGACCGTCTTCTCCGCCTCGTCGCCGCCCGCGCCCAGCGCGGCGACCAGCTTGCGCCCGCTCCCCGCGGCCGCGAGCGCGGTGATCGCGAGCAGAAGCAGCGGAAGGACGCCGGGGCGCAGGGCCTGAAAGAGCCCGTCCGCGGCGACCGCCGCGGACAGCGCCGCCGTCAGGCCGGCGGCCGGAATCCCCGTCATTTCCCCCGCTTCGGCACGAACAAGTCGAAGCGCGCCAGGCCCATGCGCTGGAGCGTGAACTGGCCGAGGCACCACAGCGCCTCCAGACCGTAGACGCAGGACCGGCGGAAGTTGATGGAGGACGCCTCGGCGAAGTAGCGCGCCGCGACCGGCACGTCTCCCAACCGCTGTTTGAGATAGGCCGCTTGGATCAGGAACTGCTGGTCGAAGACGAAGTCGTCGGAGTTATTCTCCCACGGCACCGTCTCGAGGCATTTGCGGGAATACGCCCGCAGACCCGAGTGCCACTCCCCGAGATTTTGCCCGGTGACGGAGTTCTCGAACATGGTGAGGAGCCGGTTGAAGAGATATTTATAAACCGGCATCCCCCCGTCGAGCGCTTCCCAGCGGGTGCGGATGCGGTTGCCGCAGACCATGTCGCAGATGTCGTGGGTGATCAGGTCGGACATGATGGGCACGAGGCGCGCGTCGTACTGGTAGTCGGGATGCACCATGACCACGACGTCGGCGCCGCGCTTGAGCGCTTCCTTGTAGCAGGTCTTCTGGTTGCCGCCGTAGCCCTTGTTCGTCTCGTGCTGGATGACGGTGAGACCGAGCTTGCGGGCCAGCGCGACGGTCCCGTCCTTGGAGCAGTCGTCGACGAGGACCACCTCGTCCACGGACCCCGGGGGGATGTCGCGGATGGTGCGCTCCAGGGTCTTCTCCGCGTTGTACGCGGGCATCACGACGATCGT
>DATNGC010000075.1:0-8378 GCA_035606075.1 Elusimicrobiota bacterium | reverse complement strand
TCACCCCCGCCGTCGAGGTCTCGCTGTGCGGCCACGCCACGCTGGCCTCGGCGCACGCCTTGTGGGAATCGGGCCGCGTCGCGGCGGGCCGCGAGATCCGCTTCGAGACCAAGAGCGGGACGCTGACGGCGCGGCGCGACGGCGAATGGATCGTCCTCGACCTTCCCGCCCTGCCGGTGCGCGCGGCGAAGCCGCCGTCGGGCCTGCTCGCGGCCCTCGCCGATACGCCGCTCGCCTTCGCGCAGAACGACGGCGTCTTCCTGCTCGAGATGGACTCCGAGGAGACCGTGCGCCGCGCCTCGCCCGATCTGGCCAAGTGGTCCGCGGTCACCAGGAAGGGCCTCCTGCTCACCGCGCCCGCGCGGCGCAAGACCTACGATTTCGTCTCCCGCTGCTTCTTCCCGTCCGACGGCATCCCGGAAGACCCCGTCACCGGCTCCGCGCACTGCGCGCTCGGCCCCTACTGGTCCGCGCGGCTGGGAAAGCCCGTTCTGAGCGCCTATCAGGCATCGAAGCGCGGAGGCCTCCTGCTCGTTCGGGACAAGGGCGCCCGCGTCGACGTCGCCGGCCGCGCCTTCACGGCCTGGTCGGGGACGCTGCGCGCGGGCGAGGGCGCGGCATGAGGGCCGCGGCGTTCTCGCTCGTCGTGCTGACGCTCAACGTCGCCGGGCCGCGGCGCCTGCACCAAGGCTGGCCCACGCGGCGCCAGGCGATCCTGGCGGGACTGAAAAGCCAGGACGCGGACGTCGACGCGCTGCAGGAGGTCTATCGCGGCGACGACCTCATGGCGCTGGCCGGCGCCCCCGCGGGCCACGCCGCGCGCGCGTTCGACGAGTCCCTCGGCTTGGCCGTCACGAGCCGGCTTCCCGTCGTGTCCTACGCGTCGCGCGCCCTCGGCGGCGGCTACGGCGTCCTCCGCGCGCGCCTGCGCGCCGCCGCCGGGGAGTTCGACGTCTACTCGGCCCGTCTCGAGCCCGGCGAAGGCGACGCGGCCGCGCGCCGGCTCGGCCAGCTGTTCCGGACGGCGGAGTTCGTGCGCGCGGAGTCGGCGGGCCGGCCGTTCGTGCTCCTGGGCGACCTCGGCGTCGGCGCCGACGAGCGCGACTCGACGCTCCTGCTCGACATGCTCGAGGCGCGCGACCTCTGCGTCTCCCACGGCGACGAGGTCTGCGGCCGCACCCTCGCCGACCGGCGCGTGGACTACGCCCTGATCCCGTATTCATCGCGACCGCCGGCCGCGAACGCGCGCGCCGTGCTGACCGACCTCCTGCCCGACGAGGACGAGGCCGCCGCGCTTCACTTCGGGCTCCGCGCGCGCCTGGACGGCGCGTTCCTGAGACTGAAGCCGTCCCTCGCGCCGCCGGGGCGCGACGAGGCCCTCGCCTCGATCGAGGACGCGCTGGGCGAAGCCATCGCGGAGCAGAACCGCCGGGTCGCCGCGGCCGGGTGGATCCCCTTCCTCGGCGCCCGCCGCCTGGCCGAGGCCTCCGACGAGGCCGCGCGCCTGACCGCCGTCCAAGAGGAAGTCCGCACCGCCCGCCAGCGCGCCGTCAAGCGCGAGTCCCCCAGCACTCCCGAATAGGGGTCAGGCCTTCACTTTTTCAACTTGTTCGATCTGAGGAAACAAGTTGAAAAAGTGAAGGCCTGACCCCATCTACTCCCAGCGGAAGGACCAGGAGCCGATGGCGAGGAAGACCGCCGTCATGGCGGCCAGGATCGCGAGGTGGCCGGAGACCTGCGAGAGCGTGGCGCCCTCGGTCATGACGGCGCGCGCGGCGTCGATCATGTGGGTGAGCGGGAAGACGTCGGCGAACAGGCGCAGGGGGCGCGGGGCGCCCTCGAGGGAGAACCAGACGCCGGACAGGAACATCATCGGCCAGGACAACAGGTTCAGCAGGCCGCCGGCGAGCTCCTCGCTGGTGGCGCGCGCGGCGATGAGCAGGCCGAGCGAGACCAGGCAGAAGCCGCCGAGGGTGTAGATCAGGTACAGGCTCGCGAGCGAGCCGAGCCGCTCGTAGTGCAGGAACAGGTCGGAGCCGTGGTAGACGATGGCGAACACCGCCATGAGCAGGACCATGCGCGAGAGGATCTGCGCCGTCAGGAACTCGACGGCCTTGAGCGGCGTGGCCTTCAAGCGCTTGAGCACGCCGTTCTTGCGGTAGCGCACGATGGCGTAGCCCACGCCGAACAGGGCCGAGAACATCATGTTCATGCCGAGCAGGCCCGACACGAGCCAATCCACGTAGCGGATCTCCCGGCCCGTGACCTCGCCGCGGACCGGCGGCGGCGTCGCCGCGTCGGTGCCGAGCAGGATGCGCTCCGCCAGGTAGCCCTTCGGGGACGACTCGTTGATCCAGTACGAGAGCGGCTCGCCGGGTTTGACGAGCAGGTCGATCTGGTGGTGGCGCAGGCGCGCCTGGGCCTGGGCCTGGTCGTCGAACGGCACGAACTTGAGGTACTTGGTCGCGGCGAAGCCGGGCGGCAGGGACGCGACGGCGCCGTCCACGCCGATCTTGAACACCTCCTGGTTGTTCCCGTTGAAGGCGAAAGCCATGCCGAAGACGACGAAAAGCGGGAACATCAGGTTCCAGGCGAGCGCGCCGCGGTCGCGCAGGAACTCCTTGTTGCGCGCGACGAACACGGCCCACAGGCGCTTGGCGGAGCTCATTCCCTCAGCTCCCGTCCCGTGAGCTCGAGGAAGAGGTCCTCGAGGGTCCGCGCGCGCACCTTCACTCGGGCCAGGCTCGCGCCCGCGGCGGTGAGCGATGCGAGCGCCGCGTCGACCTCCGCCGTCATGATCTCCATGGTCCCGTCGCGCTCGACGACCTTGCCGGGAAGCGGCGACGCGCCGGTCCTAAAATCGGCCTTGGGCAGCTCGATGGTCACGCCGTCGAAGTGCTTCTTGAGCAGATTGTCGGGCTCGCCCTGGGCGATCACGCGCCCGCGGTCGACGATGGCGACCTCGTCGCACAGCTCGTAGGCCTCCTCCATGTAATGCGTCGTCAGCAGCAGAGTCTTGCCGCGGCTCTTGATGAGGCGCACGAGCCCCCAGAAATTGCGCCGCGCCTGCGGGTCGAGTCCGGTGGTCGGTTCATCAAGGAATACGACGTCCGGATCGTTGACCAGCGCGATCGCCAGCAGCACGCGCTGGCGCTGGCCGCCGGACAGTTTCTCCGAGTCGCGATCGAGGAATTCGCCGAGGTCGCACAGCTTGACGAGCTCCTCAATCGGGAGCGTGCGCGGGTAGAGGCTGCCGAACAGGCGCAAGAGCTCGCGCACGGTCAGCTTCTCCTGGAGCGCGGTCTCCTGGAACTGGATGCCGGAGCGCTCGCGGAAATCGGGACCGAGCGGGGCGCCGCGGTAGAGCACCGCGCCGGAGTCCGGCGTCTTGATGCCCTCCATGATCTCGACGGTCGTGGTCTTGCCCGCGCCGTTTGGGCCGAGGAGGCCGAAGCACAGGCCCTCGCGCACCGCGAGCGAGAGGCCGTCGACCGCGTTGGCCGAAGCGCCGGGATAGCGCAGGACGAGATCGCGGGCTTCGAGCACGAGGGTCACGGGCGGATTGTACCAGTCTTGACGCGGACGGAATCAGAAGCCATCCTTAGCCCATGCTAAAAGAAGACGAGCGGCAGCGAGTGCGCGCGGCGGTGGACAAGGCCGAGGCGGGCCTGGCGGCCGAGATCGTGCCCTGCGTGTTCGCGCAGAGCAGCCCCTACCCGGAGACGACCTGGGCCGCCGCGGCCGCCGCCTCCGCGCTCGCCTGCGCCGCCCTGTACCTGGCCGACGTCGTCCGTCCGCTCTGGACGCCGCTCACGACGCTGATCCTCATCGTGCCGGCGGCGGCCTTCGCCGGGGCCGCGCTCGGCCGCTGGTGCGGACCGGTCAAGCGCTTCCTGCTCGGCGGGCACCGCATGGACGACGCGGTGTCGCGCCGCGCGAAGGAGGTCTTCTACGACCGCGGCATCGGCCGCACGAAGGCGCGCGACGGCGTGCTGATCTTCGCGAGCCTGCTCGAGCGCCGCGTGCTGGTCCTCGCCGACGAGGGCGTGCGCGCCAAGGTCGAGCCGGAGGCGTGGTCTCCCGCGATCGCCGCGATGACGGCCGCCGCCGGCGACGGCCGCGTGGCCGACGGCCTGGCCGCCGCCGTCGAGAAGGCGGCCGAGGCCCTGCGTTCCGCCGGGCTGACCGGCCAAGGCGGACGCGAGCTCGGCGACGACGCGGTCGAGGGAGACGGACGATGAGGCGCCTGCTCCTCGCCGGCCTGGCCTGCGCGCCGCTCGCGCGCGGCGCGGCCGCGCTCGACATCC
Organism: Elusimicrobiota bacterium; assembly: GCA_035606075.1. Classification (GTDB taxonomy): domain Bacteria; phylum Elusimicrobiota; class Elusimicrobia; order UBA1565; family UBA9628; genus GWA2-66-18. Next base: position 4,071 of record DATNGC010000075.1, on the reverse strand, counting down.
CCTATCTCTCGGGGCGGGTCAACGACGACGCGCATCTGCTCGACGCGTCCTCCGCCGCGGAGCTCGACCAGACGCTCAAGGCCTACGAGGACAAGACGGGCCGGCAATTCGTCGTGCTGACGATCCCGACGCTCGGCGACGAGGCGCTCGAGGACTACTCGATCAAGGTCGCCCGCGCCTGGAAGCTGGGCCGCAAAGGAAAGGACGACGGCATCCTGCTGCTGGTCGCGCGCGACGACCACAAGGTCCGCTTCGAAGTCGGCTACGGACTCGAAGGCGACCTGCCCGACGCGCGCTGCGGACGCATCATCCGCGACGTGATGGTCCCGCGCTTCCGCTCCGGCGACTTCGCCGGAGGGATCAAGGCCGGCGTGAGCGCGGTGATCGGCACGCTCGACGGCACGTATTCGCCGCCGCCCGACCCGGACGCCGACGGCATGAAGTGGCGGGTCAACGGCAGCGCGCCGCGCTACCTCGGCCTCGGCGAGAAGATCATGATGAGCTTCTTCGTGTTCGGCATCCTGGGCTTATTCGAGAGCATGGGCCTCGTCACGCCGGGCGTGGGCTGGTTCCTGTACTTCTTCCTGATCCCGTTCTGGGCGGCGTTCCCGATGGGCATCTGGGGCGCGAAGGTCGGCATGACCCTTCTCGGGACGCACCTGATCGGCTTCCCGATCCTCAAGATGATCCTGGGCCAGACCGAGTGGGGCAAGAACATGGCGAAGACCATGGCCGCGAACAGCTCCAGGGGCAGCGGATACTCGAGCAGCGGCGGCTTCTTCTCGGGCGGCGGCGGGGGGTGGTCGTCCGGCGGGGGCGGCGGCTTCTCCGGCGGCGGCGGCTCCTTTGGGGGCGGTGGTGCGTCGGGGAGTTGGTAGTCCTTCCGAGTTTCAATTCTTCCGAGGAGGGTTTTGGCGCACATCCTGTGCCAAAACCTCAGAGGGAGAAATTGAGATCGCTCAGCGGAGGATTTGCCCGGACGTCGTTCCGCGCAGGACGAGCTCCCCTTCCTTGTTTCGCACCTCGAAGGAAAGGTTCACCTTGAAGCGCGAGGAATTCGAAGCTCATCGTGCGCGCCATGTAGTTCATGTCCCCGCCCAGCTTCGTGGGCAAGGTCGCGGCTCGCGCGTGCAGCGGATCGTCGCGCCGGGGCGCAGCGTCTCGGGGATATCGGCGCTCATGCCGGCTTCCACGCCTGGGCGCGGCGGCGCGCCTCGGCGCGCTGATCGGCGCCGCAGGCGGCCGAGGCGCGCTCGACGAGTCCGGGGCCGGGACCGCCGGGATCGCGGCTTTGCGAGAGCAGGGCCCACTTCAGCGCCTCGACGGGATCGGGCTTGAGATTTTCCCCTCCCAGCAGGCACAGCAGGCCGAGGCTGAACAGCGCCTGATCGAGGCCGAGCTCGACGGCGCGCGTCAGATAGTCCCGAGACTTTCCCGCGTCGGCCTTCACGCCGACGCCTTTGGCGTACATGATGCCGAGGTTGTGCGCGGCGGGCGCGTGGCCGGCCTTGGAGGCGATCTCGTAGAGCTCGACCATCTTCGCTTCGTCGGGCTTTCCCATCACGCCCTGGCCCATGAGCAGCGCGGCGGAGAACGCGGACGGGCCATGGCCGCGCTCGGCGCCGACGCGGTAGAGTCCGTAGGCGAGCTTCTTGTCGGGCTCGGTGCCGCGCCCGAGGCGCGCGCACTGCGCGGCCTCGTAGGCCGCCTCGGCGACGCCGCCGCTGGCGGCCTCCAGCATCAGCTCATACCCGGCCCGTTCGTCTTTGTTCACCCCGTCGCCGTTGAGCAGGGCCACGGCGCGGGCGTACTGCGCGGCCGGGTCCGAGGTCACGCCTTGAGCGACGCGACGAGGGCCGAGTCGAGGTCCGCGGTCAGGTCGGCCGCGTCCTCGATGCCGACCGAGAGCCGGATCAGGCCGTCGGCGAGGCCGGCCCTCAGGCGCTCCTCGCGCGGGATCGAGCCGTGCGTCATCGACGCGGGATGCCCGATCAGCGACTCGACGCCGCCCAGGCTCTCCGCGAGCGAGAAGATCTTGCAGGAGGAGATCATGCGCTTGGCGCGCTCGAGGTCGCCCTTGAGCTCGAAGGAGATCATGCCGCCGAAGGCGCACATCTGGGCTTTGGCGATCTCGTGGCCGGCGTGCGTGGGCAGGCCGGGGTAATGGACCTTGGCGACCTCGGGATGCGCGAGCAGGTGCTTGGCCACGACCATCGCGTTTTGGCAGTGCTTTTCGACGCGCAACGGCAAAGTCTTCGTGCCGCGCAGGAGCAGGAAGCAGTCGAGGGGGCCGGGGACGGCGCCGACGGCGTTCTGGAGGAACTTGTATTCCTTGTATAAGCCTTCGTCGCTGGTCAGGATCGCGCCGCCGACGACGTCGGAGTGGCCTCCGAGGTATTTCGTGGTGGAATGCACGACCACGTCGGCGCCGAGCGCCAGCGGGCGCTGCAGCGCGGGGCTCGCGAAGGTGTTGTCCACGACGAGCTTGGCGCTTTTCGCGTGGGCGAGCTTGGCGATCGCGCGGATGTCGCAGATCTTGAGCAGGGGATTCGACGGCGACTCGACCCAGACCAGTTTGGTCTTGGGCGTGAAGGCGGCCTCGACGGCTTTGAGGTCCGACGCGTCGACGAAGGAGAAGGTCATGCCGTAGCGCGCGAACACCTTGGTGAACACGCGGTAGGTGCCGCCGTACAGGTCGTTGCCGCACAGCACGTGGTCGCCGGGGTTGAGCGCCTCGATGACGGTCGAGGTCGCGGCCATTCCGGAGGAGAAGCACAGGCCGAAGCTCGCGCCCTCGAGCGAGGCGAGATTCTTCTCGAGCGCGGCGCGCGTGGGATGCACGGTGCGCGCGTAGTCGTAGCCCTTGTGGCGGTCGGGCCACTCCTGCACGTAGGTCGAGGTCAGGTACACCGGCGTCATGATCGCGCCGGTGGCGGGATCGGGGGCTTGTCCGGCGTGGACGGCGCGCGTCGCGAAGCCGAGGGCGTCGGGATTCTTATCGGAAGAGGGGTTGCTCATCCGCCGATTTTACCAATTGAACGAGGAGCTAGGGACCGAAACCGGGACCGGGACGGGGACGGAGAGCGGGACGGGGACCGGTCGGACGGCGAGACGGGAAGAGGAACTTCAGGACTTCCGCGGCGCGCGCGCGCCAAGCCCCCTCGTTGTGGCCGGCGCCGTCGATCACGCGCACGGACAGATTGCTGCCGGTTCGCCAGCCGCGGGCTTGGAGCATGCGGCCGAAATCGAGCGTCTCCGCGACGCGCTGGTCCGGATGGTCGCCCTCGCGCGTGCCCATGTCGACCCAGACGCGGGCGCGGCTCTCCGGCGGCGGCGCCGAACCCAGCCGCCGCGTCAACTCGGCGTTCGCCCACCACAGCGACGGCGAGAGCGCGCCGATGCGCGAGAACACGTCGGGATGGTCCAGGCCCACGTGAAGAGAAATGAGAGCGCCGAGGGACGAGCCCATCAAGCCCGTGCTCTCGGGGCCGGGGAGCGTGCGCAGGTTCGCGTCGATATACGGCTTGAGCTCTTTGATCAGGAACTGGCCGTAGAGTTCGCCGTTGCCCCCGCCGTACTCGTCGTCCGGGACCGGAGTGTACTCGGGAATCCGATTCAGCGTGTTGTACACGCCGACGATGATGAAGGGTGGCAGCTCGCCGGAGCGCATCAGGCGCTCGCAGGTCTCGTCGAGGCCCCACGATCTCCCTTGCTCCGCGACGGCGTCGAAGAGGTTCTGCCCGTCCTGCACGTACAGCACGGGGTAGCGCTCGTTCGACGACTCGTAGCCCGGCGGCAGATAGACCGCGATGCTGCGGGAATTGCCCAGGATCTGGGAGCGGAAATCGCGGATGATCCGGACGTCGCCGCGGAACGCGTTCTCGGCGGCGGGCGGCGCGGAGAAAATCGGAGCGGAGGGCGCCTGCAGCGGCGAGCTCAGCGCCGGCGCGGACAGAGTGAGGGCCGGCGTCAGGACGGGGGCTTGGATCGACGGCGCCTGGATGGACGCCGCGGCGCCGCCGAGCGAAGAGCCGACGGCGGACGGAAGCGTCACGATCTGGGCCGAAGCGG
>DATNGC010000074.1:0-13215 GCA_035606075.1 Elusimicrobiota bacterium | reverse complement strand
CTTGCCGGCGCCGTTGGGGCCGACGAAGGCCATCTTCTGGCCGCGCTCCAGTTCAAAATTCAGACCTTCATAAACTTTCGTCGAGCCGTAGGATTTAAAGACATTCTTGAGCTTGAGGACGGTCGTCCCGGTCCGTCCGGGCTGCGGGAAAGTGATGCTCACCGCTTTCGTCGAGGGCGGCAGGACGATCTCCTCGATCTTCTCCAGCTTCTTCATCACGCTCTGCACGCGCGACGCGGTGGAGACGCGCGCGCGGTTGCGCATGATGAACTCCTTCATCGCCTCGATCTCGTCCTGCTGCTGCTTCCAGGCCGACTCCAGACGCGCGCGCGCGGCCTCGCGCTCGGCGAGGAAGCCGTCGTAGTTCGTGTTGTACTTCTTGAGCTTCTTCTCCTCGACGGCGATGATGGCGGAGCAGACGTTGTCGATGAAGGAGCGGTCGTGCGAGATCATCAGGATCGCGCCCGGGTAGCTCTTCAGGTATTCCTGGAACCACACGAGCGTGAGCAAGTCAAGGTGGTTGGTGGGCTCGTCGAGCAGGAGCAGCTCCGGCTCCTCGACGAGCAGGCGCGCCAACGCCGCGCGCATGGCCCAGCCGCCCGAGAGCTCGGAAAGATGGCGGTCGAAGTCGGTCACCTTGAAGCCCAGGCCCATCAGGATCTTCTTGGCGTTGGCCGTCTCGCGCCCGTCGGGGTCTGCGCGGTGCGCCAGCGCGGTCTCGAGCACGGTCTCGGGGCCGATGGGCGGGTTCTCCTGCGGCAGGTAGCCGGCCTTCGCGCCGCGCTTCCACTCGATGGACCCGCCGTCGGGCTCCTCCTCGCCGAGGAGCATCTTGAACAGCGTGGACTTGCCCGCGCCGTTGGGACCCACCAGGGCGTAGCGGTCCCCCGCGTTGAGCTGGAGGTCGGCTCCGGTGTAAAGGATTTGGTCGCCGAAGGATTTTTGGACGCCGCGGACGGAGATCACAACGGCATTCTACCTTTCGGGAGGGCGGGGCCGCGCGGGTCCTTGGGCCTACGCCGAGTCGAGCGCCTAAGACCTCTGGAACTATTTCGGGGGTCTCTCCGTAAGATGGGTATGGAACAAGGGTCCCCTGGACAATTTCACCACTTCTGGTACACTAGAAGCATGGCCACCAAGAACCCGAGGCTGCAGATCCTGCTCGAGAAGCCGCTTTACGCCGCCGTCGCCGCTCTGGCGGGCGAGGAGGGCGTCTCCATGTCCACGAAGGCGCGCGACCTCATTCGAGAGGCGCTTGAGCATCTCGAGGACGTCGCCCTCAGCGGAACCGTCGAAATCCGGGCGCGAAAGCCGGCGAAGCTGCTGTCGATGGCCGAAATGCGCCGGCGTCTCGGTGCCTGAGCGCTTCGAGATCCTCTTTCGGCCCGAGGTCGAGCGTGACCTTCGGCCGATCGGACGCCTCCACCAAAGGCGGATCCTCTCGGCCATCGAGTCCCGCCTCGCGCTCGAACCGGTCCGTTATGGGAAGCCGCTGGGCGGAAGCCTGGCCGGACTTCGCCGGATCCGGGTCGGGGATTTTCGGATCGCCTATCAGGTGAAAGGCGGGCAAGTCATCGTCTGGGCGATCGTGCACCGCAAGGAAATCTACGCGGAGCTCGCGCGGCGCTTCTCGCGAAGTTAGACGCGTCCAGCGGAAGCTTAGCGCCCGTGGCCGCGCGGGTCCTTCAGCCTAAGCGACAAAGTCTTACTGGAAATTACTTCTATTGCGGAAAGGGGGTGGAGGACATACACTGCTCACGTCGGCCTGCCGAGAACCCATGGAACTCGTCGAAATGCTCAAGGAAGCCGTGCGCGAGGGAGCCAGTGATATTCGAATTGTGATCGGCCGTCGCCCGCTCATGTCCGTAGATGGACAACTCGAGGAGCTCGACACCGACTACAAGCTCAACGCCGAAGAATCGAAGCGCCTCGTTTATTCAATGTTATATGTTGAGCAGCGGGAAGATTTTGAAAAGCGCCACGAAATCGAGGCCTCGTTCTCCGTCTACGGCCTCTGCCGTATCCGGATGAATGCAACCCAGGGAAAGAATGGCATCGAGGCCATCCTGCACATCATTGATCCCAGAGACGGAGGGACGAAGAAGCCTCGGCGTCGACCTGGCTCCAATGGACCGCCTCCGGCGGGCAAAGCCGTACTACCGATAAATCCTTCGCCATTTCTCTCAGGCGGCGCGGAGAAGGAGTTCCCCCAAGACTGAAGCGCCAGTCAGGCGCTTAGTTTTTCTTGCTTTGGAGCGTAGCGGCGCGCAGGGCGGCGAACGCCTTGCCCGTCTCGGGGCCGGCGTCGCTCTTCACGTCGAAGCCGCCGGTCTCGGCGGGCTCCGCGGTCAGCGTGATCACGGACTGCTGAGGGAAGTCCTGCAGCGTGAGCTGCACGCCGACGCCGTGCTCGACGCGCGTCGTGACGGCCTTGCCGCGCGCCTCCTGCAGCTTGAGCCACGGGCGGGCCAGGGCGACGAACGCGTCGTCGATCTTCTCCGGCTCGTCCACGTGCAGGGACGACGGCGCGCTGGGGCACAGATCGAGATCCATGCACACTTCGAAAGGGTTGGGAGCCATGCCCGGCAGCCGGCCGGCGAGCTCCACCTTGGCGGGACCGGCGCTCGAGGTCACGGCGTCGCGCAGCTCGTCGGCGCCCTCGAACATGGTCTGGCGCACCGCCATGTCGTGGTCGCGGCGCACCGCCGCCAGCTTGCCGCGAAGGACCTCTTCGGGCGTCTGCACGACTGGCTTTTGCGCGGCGGGAGCGGCCGCGAGGGCGTTTCCGGCGAGCAGGAGCAGGGCCGCGAGAACCATGCCGCCAGGGTAGGCCCGGGATGTTACGGATTCACGTCGGAGAACGCCCCTCATGCCTTAAGGATAAAGGGCATGACGGCGAGCGTCAAGGGCCCCCGGAGGGAACATTTCGGCGAACGGGACTCGCTTCGGAGCGAGTCCCGTTCGGGAACTTTTTCGACCCTCATGGAGAGAAAATGAGAACAAGCGCGAATGGTGACTCGTCAGGGGAGGCCTGTTACACTCCCCGCATGAGGTACACCGTCGTCATCAACAAAACCGCGCATGGTTTTGACGTCCGTTGTCCGGCGCTGCCCGGCTGCCACAGCCAGGGCCATACGGAGAAGGAAGCGCTGACGAACATTAAGGACGCCATCAAGACCTACCTCGCCATGGTCCGCAAGGAGACGAAAGGCTTGCGGACGCGCCAGGTTCTCTCCTAGCGCAACTCGCTCCGGAGCGAGCTGCCAGAGCGAACTTACTCCGGAGTAAGTTCCTACTTCGAGACGCCGACGACCCGCGCCGCGAAGGTGACCCCGACCTGGGCGATGCGGAAGTCGTAGCCCTGGTCGATCTTGTCGTAGGTATCGCCGCCTTCCTGGTCGAAGTGCGGGTTGTTGAAGGGATCGTGCTCGGAGAAGACCACCGCGGGCACGCCGATCTCCCACATCGCGTAGTGATCGCTGTTCTCGCCCATGCAGCCGCGCGTCGTCGTCATCTTCGAATACAAAGTCGCGGTCTCGACCAGCATGTCGCCCATCGCCGTGGAATCGGTCGCGCCCCCGCAGCTGAACACGTCGAACGTGTTGTCGCTCCCTTCGTTCCAGCCGCTCTGCTCGTCGTCGATGGCCGCGACGATCTTGAAATTCCGGCTCTCGGACAGCGCCTTGATGTACTTCGCGTAAGCCCGCGCCCCCTCGAGGCCGCCCCACTCCTCGTAGTCGGCCGCGACGAAGCGCACCGTGTGCGCGAGCTTGCCCTTATGCGCCGCCAGCACGCGCGCCGTCTCCATCAGCGTCGCCATCCCGCTCATGTCGTCGTCGGCCCCCGGGTTGTCCGGCCCGCTCGGCCCGATGCTGTCGTAGTGCACGATGATCACGACGGAGTCGGGAGAGGCTCCCGGCAGCACGGCTTCGACGTCGTGACCCTGGTCCTCGCCGTTGCCGTGCGAGTTGGCGTAGGGGAGCTCCGTGATGGACATGCCGAGGGACTTGAAGTAGTTGATCCAGTACTTGCGGTAATTGGCCTTCGCCGCCGGCGAGTAGCGCTCCGAGATCGTGAACGTCTCGCCGCCGACCTTGACCGGGTTGACGCCCGACATGTCCGAGAGCAGCGCCTGGATGCGAGCGTTGTCGACCGAGGCGAAGACGTCCTTGTAGACGTCCTCCGCCTCGCCGAGCTTGCCCGGCCGCTGCGGGATGCGATCGCGCTGGGCGCGCATCGCCTGCAGGATGGCCTGAATCTCCTCGAGCGAAGCCCCCGGCCCCCAGGCCGGAAGGACCGCGCCCGCGCGGCCCGCCGCCAGCAGAAGCGCCAAAACGAGGAAAGCCGAAAGGGTTTTCATGTTTGGGAGTATACCGATTCACGCCGGGCCTGCATCGATAAAAACTTCAAAATCGGCGTGAAATATTTATACCCCCCAGAAAGGCTAAAATGGCCGCGATGACGGCCCCGCCCCGCAAGCGCTTCGAGAAGATCTACGTCGAGATCAGCAACGTCTGCAACCTCAAGTGCGATTTCTGCCCGGAGGTCGCGCGCGACAAGGACGTCATGGACGCCGGCTTGTTCGCGCGGATCGTCGCCGACGCCGCCCCCCTCGCCGAGCAGGTCTGCCTGCACTTGATGGGCGAGCCCCTGACCCATCCTCGATTCGCCGAATTGATCGATATCTGCGCCGCGCGCTCTCTTCCCGTGAACCTCACGACGAACGGCACTCTTCTGAGCGCCGAGCGAACCGACGCCCTGCTTTCTCCCATCGTCCGGCAGGTCAACTTCTCCCTGCACAGCTTCGAGGCGAATTTCCCCGGCCAGGACATCGGATCGTACATCGAGAAGATCTTCGCCTTCACTCGGAAAGCATTCGAGAAGCGGCCCGATCTTTACGTCAACTACCGGCTCTGGAATCTCGACGGAAGCGAAGCCTCCAAGAACGACGCCCTGATCTCCCGCATCGAGAAGGCTTTCGGCGTCGAGCTCGAGAAACAAATCGACGTGCGCTGGCGCAAAGGCCGCCATGTCGTCAACCGCCTCTACCTTCATTTCGATTCCCGCTTCGAGTGGCCCAACCCCGCCGCGCCTCTGCTGTCGGAGACCGGCACCTGCCGAGCGCTGTCCAGCCATCTCGGCGTGTTGACCGACGGGACGGTCGTTCCATGCTGCCTCGACAAAGAGGGTGTTACCGTTCTCGGCGACGCGCGCCGTCAGACGCTGAGCGAAGCGCTCGCCGGCGAGCGCGCCGCGGCCATGGCGCGCGGCTTCGCGCAAGGCCGCCTCGTCGAGGACCTGTGCCGCCGGTGCGCGTTCATCGCCCGCTTCGACGGGAAAGCGCGGCGGCTGGCCGCGGCGGCGCGATGATCCCGAACATCCCGACGCCGCCCGGCGCGTGGGGCGTGCTGTGGCTGTTCCTGATCCCGTTCGGCGGCGGCATCCCCGGCGGCGTGCTGTTCGGGCGCGCCCACGGCATCGGCTGGCCCGCGATGGAAGCGCTCTACCTCATCTCCGACGTGATCCTGGCCTGCGTGTTCGAGCCCGCGATGAAGCTGTTCCTGCGGTGGGCGCGCAAGCGCCCGCACATGGCGCGCGCGACCGAGACCATGCGCGCCGCCGTGCTCAAGACCACCGAGCTCTACGGCACGACCGGCGGGCCCTTCACGCTGATCATGATCGCCTTCGGCATCGACCCGATGACCGGCCGCGCGGCGACCGCGGCCGCCGGCCACGGCTTCGTCTCGGGCTGGGCGCTCTCCATCACCGGGGACATGATCTACTTCACGCTGATCATGGCCTCGACGCTCTGGCTGAGCTCGGTCCTGGGCGACGGGAAGGTCGCCACGATCACAATCCTCGTCCTCATGATCGTGATCCCCATGATGATCAAAAGCTGGAGAGAGAAGAAAGCGCGGCGGGAGCGCGCCGCCAAATAAAAGGTCCGGAGAGGGTGGGATTCGAACCCACGGAGGCTTTGACACCTCGGAGGTTTTCAAGACCTCTGCCTTAAACCGCTCGGCCACCTCTCCAGAGCGGTAGGATAGAAAAAACAAGGCCGCCCCGTCGTGCGGACGGAGCGGCCTCGCCTCTCACGCCGGATCGCTAGCTCGTGGCCTCGTCGCTCTCGCCCGCGCTCTCGCCGCGGTTGGCGCCGTAGATGCTGATCTCCTCTTCGGTGTCCATGTCCGCCGAGCGCGGCTCCGGCCGAACCGTCGACTCGTCGTCGATGATCTCGGCGTCCCGATTGACCTGCTCGACAGGGTTCATGACGCCCGCGGAGGAGGAGCCGGAGGACGAGCTCGACCGCCGAGCGTGATGAGTCCTCACCGCATGATGCGCGCGAGCCTTCCGGTGGTGCGTCGCGTGCTTGCGACTGGTCGCTTTCGCCATAAGAACACCCCCTTTGCTTTCGATAGTAAAACCCCGACGACGGGGGTTTCCCATGGAAAAAAAGGGAAGCTCTCATGAAGCGGTTTTCCCGGATTCGTGACCGAGGCCCTAGCGAATCGGGATGCCCTTCTGAGCGAACGCGGCCCTCGCCGCCGCGTCGATCGCGGCCGCCGTGTCGGGAACCGCGCGGCCTCCGCTGCCCGGAAGGATCACGTACGTCACCCCGTTGCCGACCCCGCCCTTATTCATGTCGGACGGGATTCCGAGCGGGCGCGCGACCGCCGGCGAGGCCTCGCCGACCACGCCCTTCGGCCCCTGGTCGCCGACGACGGCCATCGTGGTGCGGCCTCCGTACGTCACCGCCGCGTAGTCGTTCATGCGGATGCCGTGACCGATGTCCGGGGGCACCACGATGAACGGGATCACCATCGGATTGAGCGGCTTGCCGTTCGCGTGATGCGCCTTGGTGTCATCGCCCGTCTTGCCGTCGTTGATGTTCGTTTTGTCGCGCGCGCCGAAGCCGCCCGCGCCGTCCGCGTCGATGGCCATCTTGGCCATGAACTTGACCGCTCCCGTCTTGGTGTCCACGACGATCGGCACCGACCTCGGCTCATGCGGATGCAGCGCGAACGCCTCACCGGTCGGTTTGGCGCTATCGAGCTGCGGCTCGGAGAGCGTCGGCTTGACGTCCGCGATTTGCGCCTGGTCGCCGCCGGCGCCACCGCCGCCGCCGCCGCCCGCGCCGCCGCCCGCGCCGCCGCTTCCGGCGTCCGCGGCGCCAGCCGCGCCCGCGGCGCCCGCCGCGCTCGCGCCGCCAGCCGGAGGGCCGGCGCTGCCCGTGGGTTTCTGCGCCGTCGGACCGCCGCTGAGGCCGCCGCCTCCCCCGCCGCCGGCATCGCCGCCGCCGGCGCCGCCTCCGCCGCCTCCTCCTCCGCCGCCAGCGCCCCCACCGCCGCCCCCGCCGGCGGCCGCGGCGCTGTCGGTCGCGGCCGGTGCCTGCGGGCCGGGGTTCGCGGGCTTCGGCGCCGCGGCGGCGGCCGCGGCCAAGGGATCGGCGGCGCCGGCAGCCGGGGCACCCGCAGCCGCATTCGGCGCGCCCGCGGCGGCAGCCGCGGCCGGCGCGACGCTAGCCCCTGCGCCCGCGGGGCCCGGAGTCACGGCGCTCGCGACGCCCGGGCGCGGCGCCGGCGGCGCGCCCGGACGGAGGGCGGTCGCGGCGCTCGGCGATGGGCCCGCGGCGGACGCCATCACCGACGCCGTGGGCCGCGCGCCGCCCGAGCCCGGGCCCATTTCCCACCCCGGTCCGCCGTTCAACGCCGGCCGCGGCGACGCGGCCGAGGCGGACGCCGGATTTTCGCCCCCGCCGGCCGCGCTCGCCGCCGTTTCGTCCATCATCGCGGGCGGCGCGCCGCCGGCCGAAGGCTGGGAGAGCAGTGACACCGCGTCGCGCTTGAACGCAGGCTCGGGCGGCGTCATGACCGGGCCGCCGTCGGCCGTCGGGATGACGCCCGCGGGGGAGTAGCGGCGCGAGGAGCGCGTCGCGAAAGGATAGGGCTCGTCGGCGACGCTCGCGGCGGGCTTCTGGCAGGCCATGCGGATCAAGGCCCAGCTGACCATGAACGCGCAGAACAGCGCGAGGCCGTGCTTCTCCGACGAACCGCGATCCGCCATCTTCACGAAGCGTACCAGAGGACCGGAAGACTCGCCAGGGGAACATTTGATCGAAGGTTGATGGGCCTGGGCCTTGCAATTTTTCGGGAGGCGGCTATCCTAATGATGTCGGACGCGATTTCGCTCGGCCTCATTCAATCATCGACGGGACAGAGGGGTTCGATGACTGGTGAGGCCGGGCCTTTTTTTGCCCGCCAGGCCCTAGTCGTCTTCGATCTCGCCGAGCTCGGCGAGCGAGATCAGCGCCGCGTTGTGGACCCCGGGATTGGGATCCTGGCGCAGCTTCTTCAGCGCGGCCAGCGCGCGCGTCCCGCCGAGGCTGCCCAGCCCGCGGGCGATCGCGAGCCGCAGGGAGGAGTCGTCGGTCTTGAGCGCCTCGACGAGAGGCAGCACGGCGCGCGGGTTGCCGGACTTGCCGAGCGCTTCGGCGGCGAGGACCGCGAAGCCCGAGTCGGGCTTCTTCGTCAGCGCGACCAAGTGGTCGAGACCGGTGGTCCGGTCGAGCTTGGCCAGGTAGTACCCCGCGAGGATGCCGACCTTCTCGGAGCCCGGGTCGTTCTTGAGGCAGCCCTCGAGGCGCGGGATCATCTCTTTGCGCCCCAGCGCGGCCAGCGCGTAGGCGGCCTCGACGTTGACGAACTTGTCCGGGCTGGAAAGACCCTGCTCGAGCGTCGAGCTCGCGCGCTTGTCGCCGATGGAGGCCAGCGCCTCGAAGACGGTCTGCGTCATCTCGCCGCGCGCCGCGAGCTGCTGCAGCGCGGGGATGGCGTCCTTGATCTGCAGGCGGCCGAGGCCGCGGACCGCCTCCTCGACCACGCGCGGGTCCTTGTCGTTGACCGACTCCTCGAGGATGGAGACGGCCTGGTCGCCGCCGAGATGGCCCAGCGCCTCGAGGATCGCCCCGCGCACGACCTGGAGCTGGGCGGGGAGATCCCCCATCTGGAGGGCCATCGAGCGCAGGTAGTCGTCGGCGCCCGCGAGCTCCTCGACGGCGCGCGCGTCCCCGGCGCGGCCGAGCGCGGCGATGACGGCGGCGGACTCGCGCGGGCTGGCGCGGCGGATGTCGAACGCCGTGAGCAGCGCATCGACGGCCTTCTTGTCCTTCATCCGCCCGAGCGCCGGCGCCAGGCGGATGCGGTCCTCGGTCTTGCCCGCCTCGAAGTCGGCGATCACGTTCTTCTCGCGCTCCTTCGCCCCGGCGGACGCGGCGCTGAGCGCGGCGAGGACGCAGAGCACGGCGAGCGGGCGGAGCTTCATGGCCCCTCAAGAATACCCGGACGAGAAGGCCTTGTCCAGGCCGGAAACATCCCGCGTCTTGCGCGCCGCGGGGGCCTCCTTTATACTCCCACGGTGGTCCCGCGTGGAGATTTGTTAAGGTAAAGCGATGCCCTCAGGCGACGCCCAGCGACTCGAGCTCCTGTTGGAAGTGGCCCGGCTTCTCTCGTCGAAGCTGGAGCTGCCCGAGCTGCTGACCACGGTGCTGGAGCTGGCCTCGCGCGTCGTCGACGCGGAGACCGCCTCCCTCCTGCTCCTCGACGAGGCGGCCGACGAGCTCTATTTCGACGTGGCGCTCGGCCTCGGGGAAGGGCTCTCCAAGGTCCGCCTCAAGCTCGGCCAGGGCATCGCCGGCACCGTCGCCAAGACCCGCAAGTCCGAGATCATCAACGAGGTCCATCGCGATCCGCGCTGGTCGCCCGCCATGGACGAGCAGACCGGCTTCGCGACGCGCTCGATACTGGCGGTGCCGATCCTGCTCAAAGGCCGCCTGCTCGGCGTCGTCGAGGCCATCAACCGGCGCGGCGGCCCGTTCGGCCCCGCGGACGTCGAGGCCTTCGAGGCGTTCGCGTCCCAGGCCGGCGTCGCCATCGACAACGCGCGGCTGTTCGCGTCGCTGCGCGGCGAGAAGTTCAAGCTCGCGACCGTGTTCGCCCAGATGCACGACGGCGCCGCGCTGACGGACGCGGCCGGGCGCGTCGTCCTGGCCAACGAGGCCGCGGGACGCCTGCTGGGCGGCGGGCTGGCGGACCTTGGGCGGGCCCTCGCCGGAATGGCCGTGGCCCCCCCTCTGGCCGAGCTGCTCGCGGCGCCGGAGAGGGGCGACGCGTTCATCGCCACGCGCAGCGAGCCCACCCTCCTCGTCATCGCCGGCCGCGTCACGCGCGCGCCGCTGGCCGAGGGCGAGGGCCGGCTCTTCGTGTTCCGCGACGAGACCGAGACCGCGCGCCAGGAGCGCCTCAAGCGCTCGTTCCTGTCGCTGATCTCGCACAAGCTCAAGACGCCGCTGGCCTCCGTGATCGGCTTCTCCGACCTCCTCCTGGCCGAGACGGACGAGAGCACCCCGCCGCTGACGCTGAAGGCGGTCAAGACCATCAACGAGCAGGGCCTGAAGGTCGGGGAGCTCGTCGACAAGCTGATCCGCTACACCACGCTCGAGAGCCCGGACGCGGCCCCGAACCTGTCCGACACCTCCGTCGACGAGGCCGTCTCGGAGGCGCTCAAGGGACTCGAGGACAAGATCGCCGCGAAGAAGGCCTCCGTTGAGTACGCGCCGACCGGACTGCGCCTGCGCGTCGACCGGACGATGTTCGTGGAGGTCGTCAAGAATCTCGTCGAGAACGCGATCAAGTTCGATCCCAAGCCCTCTCCCGTCGTCGCCGTGCGCGTGCGCTCCGACGACGCGCTCGCGGCGCTGTCCGTGACGGACCTCGGTCCGGGCATCCCGCCGGAGGCCCAGCAGGCGGTGTTCTCCCGCTTCCATCAGGTCGAGAAGGACTTCACCGGCCAGCAGGATGGCATGGGGCTGGGCCTGCCGTTCGTGAAGAAGGTCGCGGAGCTGCACGGCGGGGCCGCGACGCTGCACTCGAAGCTCGGCACGGGCACGACCGTCACGGTCACCTGGCCGCGCGGGACGGCGGCGTGAGCCTCGAGCGGGCCCCGGCCGGGGCGTACGCCGCCGCGCTCGCCGGCGCCGACTACGGCGAGGCGTATCTCGAGGAGACGTCGTGGACCTCGGCGCGCCTCGAGGACGGCCGCGTGCAGGACGTGAGCGCGGGCTCCGACCGCGGCCTCGGCTTGCGCCTGCTGCGCCGCCGCGGCGACTCCGTCGAGACCTTCTTCGGCAGCGGCCCGGACTGCGAGCCGGCGGCGGCGGCGCGCCTGCGCGAGGGTCTCCTCGAGGGCGCCGCGGGGCCGCTCCCGTCCTTCTCCGCTCCCGTCTTCCGCGGCGTCGTGCCGCGCGTCGATCCGGCCGGCGTGCCGCTCGAGCGCAAGGTCGCGCTTCTGCGCGCGCTCGATCGCGCGGTGCGCGCCGAGTTCCCCGGCGTGCGCCAAGTGACCGCGACCTGCGGCGATAGCGCCGCGCGCACGCGCGTGCTCAACACCGACGGCGCCGACGCGCGCCAAAGCCTGGTCTCGACGGTCCTCTCCGTCTCCGTCGTCGTCGAGGACGCGGGCCGCCTGCAGACGGGTTACGAGGCCCTCGGCGCGCAGCGCGGCTGGGAGATCCTGGAAGGCGACGCCCCTTTCGAGACCGCCCGCCGGGCGGCCGCGCGCGCCTACGCCAAGCTGCGCGCCCCGAAGGCCAAGGCCGGCGAGATGCCCGTCGTCCTGTCGAGCGCGGCCGGAGGGACCTTCATCCACGAGGCCATCGGACATTCGCTCGAGGTCGATCACGTCCAGGAAGGGTCTTCTCCCGCGTATCGCGGGGCCGTCGGCAAGACGATAGCGCCTATAAACATTACTGTCGTCGACGACCCAACTTTACCGTTTCAACGAGGCTCGTATTTTTTCGACGACGAGGGCGTTCCCGCCGCGCCGACGACCCTCGTGAAAAACGGCGTTCTGACCGGCTATCTCTACGATCGCACGACCGCTCTTCGTGAAAATAAACAATCCAACGGCCATGGGCGACGGGAATGTTTTAGCGATCGGCCCTTCCCCCGCATGTCCAACCTTTATATCGCTCCGGGTCCTGACGATCCGGCGGAGATCGTAAAGAGCTTGGAGAAAGGATTATTCGTCACTCGCATGGGCGGCGGCCAAGTGAATACCGCCACGGGAGAATTCGTGTTTGAAGTCGACGAGGGCTTCTGGGTCGAGAATGGGAAAATCATGCACCTCGTGCGCGACGCCAATCTCCTCGGCATCGGCCCCGAGGTCCTGCGCGCGATCGACCGAGTGGGCTGGGACGTGGGCTGGGGCATCGGCACCTGCGGCAAGGAAGGACAGAGCGTGCCGGTCAGCGACGGCCAGCCGACGCTGCGGCTTCCGAAAGTGGTGGTGGGAGGCGCGCATGAAGACTAGGTTCCTGGCGGCGGCGATGGCGGCGGCGACGGCCGCGTGCGCGATGGGCCGCCGCCCGCCGCAGAAGGCGGACGCGGCGCCGCAGCCGCGGGCCTCCACGGAGAAGACCCCGATGACGACCTTGGAATGGAAGGGACAGCACGACGGCCCGCCCGAGCCCGGCAGCCTCGTCTGCGCGGACCGCGGCGCGTGGGAGCGCGCGTGGAAGCAAGTCGGCAAGGACGCGCCGCCGCTCGATTTCGACAAGTACGTCGGCGTGATGGTCTTCGTCGGCGAGAAGCCGACGGGCGGCTGGTCGCCGGTGTTCGACGAGCCGGCCGCGCAGGGCGACGATCTCGTGGTGCGCTACCGCGTGCCCAAGCCCGGCGGCTTCACGACGCAGGCGTTCACCCAGCCGTGGAAGGCGCGCGCGTTCCCGAGGCCGAAGGGCCGCGTGATCGTGCAGGAGGCCGCGCCCCAGTGAGCGCCCGACTCGCCGCCTTCCTTTTCCTCGCCGTTTCATGGGCCCCGATGACGGCGCGCGCCCAGGACGACGCGCCGGCGCCGCAGGCTCCGCTCGAGGAGATGGCGCCCTCGCATTCGGCTCCGGGCTGGTCCCGCCAGGCGAACTCCCTGCTGCTTTACGGCCAGGACGGCGACCTTCAGCAGGAGCTGCCGCTTCACGCCGCCGACGAGGCCGGCACGGGGACGACCTCGCGCGAGACGCTGGGCGGGGTCTCGGCCGACGGTTCGCTGGCGTGGACGCTCGAGCGGCGGCTGACCTGGACCCCGGGGCGCACCAAGGTGCTCGAGTCGCACCGCGTCTTCCACCTCTACGGCTCCACCGGCGGCGAGCTCTGGCGGGAGGAG
>DATNGC010000073.1:0-8438 GCA_035606075.1 Elusimicrobiota bacterium | reverse complement strand
GCCGTTGCGCGCGTCGAAGGTGTTCTCCTTCAGGACGTCGTCGGAGGAGGAGTCGAAGAGGTCGATGTCCCGGAAATAGCGGAAGACGTAGAGGTCGGGCCAGCCGTCGTTGTTGACGTCGAACGGGATCGCGCCCTGGCTGTTGCGGCAGTCGGTCGCCTTCGACCGGGCCGAGACGTCCGTGAAATGGTCGCCGTCGTTGCGGAACAGCCGCGAGCAGCCGACTCCCGCGATGAAGAGGTCGGGACGGCCGTCGCGGTTGAAGTCGATCACGGCCGCGGAGATCGCGCTCGAGTGCCCGGCGTTGATGTGGTCGACGCCCCACGCCTTCGCGGCGTCCTTGAACCCCTTCCCCCCCTGATTTAAATACAGCGCCGAAGGCGAGGCGGCGTCGCCGTTGGGGACGAACACGTCCATGTAGCCGTCGCCGTTGAAGTCGGCGACCACGACGCCGGGGGCGATGATGTACTTGATCGTCCTCGGCTTGGGGTCCGTGCCGAGGTTCGGCGGCCGATAGAAGTACTTCATCCCCATCCGCTCCGTGACGTCCTCGAAGCGCACCGGCGGGACCTTCAGCGGCGGCTCCGGGCGGAAGTAATTCCGGGAGCGGGCGAATTGAAGCGCCTGCGCGAGGCCGAAGACGAGCGCGATCGGCAGCGCGACCGAGATCAGAGCGCGCGGAACGCCGTTGGGTTCTTCGCTCATCGCCGCAGTGGGATTGTAGTCGATCTGCCCCGCGAGCGCCAGGGGGAGGCCCGGCTCATGGGCTTCATCGCAGGAAGATGAGCGCCACGCCGGCGAAGGCGGCGGCCGCGCCCGCCAGCTCGCGCGCGGTCGTCCTTTCCTTCAAGAGGACCGCGGTCATCGGGAGGATGAACAGCGGCTCCGTCGTGTTGAGCACGGCGGCCACCGAGGCGTCGACGTGCTTCAAGGCGACCATGGAAAGACAGAAGCCGCCGAAGATCACGACGACGGCCGACGCCAGGATCAGCTTGAGCAGCCGCGGCTCGCGAAAAGGGCGCAGCCAGCCCGAGATCCTCCCCGTCGACGTCCCCCACAGCGCGAGACCCGCCGCCGCCCACAAGTGGCGGATGAACGCGGCCTCGAGCGCCGAGACGCCCGCGACGCCGACCTTGGCGAGCACCACCGACAACGCCATGCACAGCGCCGACAGCGCGGAGAAGAGCAGGCCGGCGGCGAGCTTGCCGCGTCCGCCTTCGGCCGCGCCGCGGCGCCAGAGCACGACCGCGAGCCCGGCGAGGGTCAGGAGCATCCCGAGCCAAGTCCGCGCGGACGGCCTCTCGCCCAGCAAAACCACGGACAGCGCGATCGTGAGCGCCGGACAGATCAGGCCGACGATCATGGTCAGCTTCGGGCCCAGGCGCATGAGCGCCTCGAAGAACAAGGTGTCGCCCACGGCGATGCCGAGAAGACCGCTCGCTCCCAAGAGGAGAAACGCGCGTCCGTCCGTCCCGCCGGCGCCGGCCGCCAGCAGCGCCGCCCCCATGAGGAGCAGCCCGATGCCGCCTTTGGCCAGGTTCATCCCGGCCGGCGCGACGTCCTCGCCGACCTTGCGGAACAGGATCGAGCTCAGCGCCCAGGACGCCGCCGAGCCCAGCGCGGCCGCGCAGCCGAGCGTCCGTTCGAGCATCATGGCGAGCGCCCGCGCATCGCCTCAGTCCTCCTCGAGCAGCGAGCGCCCGGCCAGCGGCGGCGTCACCGCCTTCAAGTCGAAGCCGTAGCGGTCGAGGAGCGTCGGCGCGACGTCCAGTCGGTCGGCCTTGCCGCGCGCCACCGCGGGATCGTTCGTGACGAGGATGGTCCGGGGCTCCCGCATATGGTCCCGGCGGCCCTCTCCGAAGCTGTGATCGGAGACGAGGTAGACCAAGGTCTGCTCCGCGAGCTGGTGTTCCTTGAGCCTCTGCAGGATGCGCCCGAGCCAGGCGTCGAGGCGGACGAGGGCGTCCGAGTACTGAGGAGAGCCCTCGCCGTAGACGTGCCCCATCTCGTCGGGCTCCTCGAACTCCGCGAACAGGAAGAACCTCTTCTCGTTCTGCGCGTCGAGCGCCTCCAGGATGCGTCCGCCCACGCGGTCCATCGCGCCGAGGCCCACGGCGAACTCGTCGACGTGCTTCTTGGTCTCCATGTACGGCTCGGAGTCCATGGAAAGAATCTCGCGCCGGGAGCGCGGGACGCGCGAGCCCCCGGCGAAGAGCTTCTCGTCCCACCACAAGCCGCGCTCGCAGTTCACGCAGACCTTGTGCGGGCCGCGCGCGCCCAGGTTGGCCAGCTTGCCCGCGAGGAACACCGTCGTGATGCCGTCGCCGAAGCGCGCCTTGAGGCGCTCCGGGACGGTGTAGCCCTCCGGGATCGCGCGGTAGCGGCGGCGGTTGTTGAAGACGCCCGTCGTCTCGGGCGCGTAGCCGGTGAGGATCTGGGCCCAGCCCGCCTTCGTGGCCGTCTCGCCCGACGTCACGTCCATGTCCAGCCATTTGCCCCCGGCGACGAAGCGCGCGAGGTTGGGCAGCCTGCCTTGGGCGAGCAGGGCGCGCACGCGCTCGCGGCGCGTGCCGTCCCAGCCGAGCACGACGACGTTCTGGAACGGAAGCCGCGGATGCGCGAGGCAGGCGGCGGGCGCGGCCGGGACCGGGCGCGCCGCGGCGCGCTCGACGAAGCCGTTGTCGATAAA
The DNA here is from genome assembly GCA_035606075.1 of Elusimicrobiota bacterium. GTDB lineage: Bacteria > Elusimicrobiota > Elusimicrobia > UBA1565 > UBA9628 > GWA2-66-18. Next base: position 5,749 of record DATNGC010000073.1, on the reverse strand, counting down.
CGGCCCGAGGTCCAGCGTCCTCTTGAGCGCGCCGTGCTTCACCAGCAGCCGCTCCGACTCGAGCAGGACCTCGGGACGGACCTTCGGGACGGGGTCGAAGGTCGGGATCGAGAGGCCCTGGTAGTCCTCGGCCATCATCAGGCCTTTGACGCCGGAGCGGTCCTTCTCCGCGTCCGGCAGCGCGCGCTCGTAGGCGATCCGGTCGACGTAGGCGTCGACGATCCTCTGGACCTTGTCCGGCGAGCGCTTGAGAAAATCGCGGTTGAAGACCAGCAGCGCCTGCATCATCTGCGGATCGGCCCAGTCCATCGGCCGGTAGATGTAGGCGATCTTGCGCTCGATGAGGTCCTTGGCCGTCAGCAGGTGGAACAGGCCGCCGTCGGCCTTGCCCTCCTTGAGAAGCGACTCGGCCTCGTCCTCGTAGACCTGCGGCAGGATCTTCACGTCCTTGTCCGGGTCGAGCCCGAGCTTCAGGACGAACTCGCGCAGCAGCGCCGCGTCCATCGGGCCGGCGCGGCGCGAGATCAGCGTCTTCCCCCGGAAGTCCGCGGGACTCCGGATCGCGACGCCGCTGCGCAGGAGGATCGCGTGGCCGGGCTTGTCCGTGCTCTGGTGCCCGAGGAGCGCCACGGCGACGACGGGCTCGCCCCGCGCGACCGCGTCCAGGAACGAGGCCTCGCCGATCGCCCCGCCGTCGAACTCGCCGCGGGCGACCCGGTCGACGATCTGCACCCCCGTGGCCTTGCCGACCGTCTCGCCCTCGTACCAGGCGTCGCGGGGCACTTTCTCGAAGCCCTTTTCCCGGATCTCGGCCTTCGAGTAGAGCTCGACGCCGACGCCCGCGGCGTCGAAGCAGCCGTGCGTGAAGGCGCGGTAGAGCAGGTTCGTGCGCCCGCCGTGGAAGTAGCCGAGCCGGACCGGCGCCGTGCTGACGGCGGGCGGCTCGGCGCGCAGCGGGGCGCCCGCGGCCGCGGCCAGGACGGCGAGCAGGGCGAACGGCATCCTTTTCATCGCTTCCCTCCGGGAGCGGTCACCGCGCCGCGTCCAGCTTCCGCACGGCTTCCTCCACGAAAGTATTGTCGATATACGGAGCCGCGTCCAGGTCCGGCCAGTCGACGAGCTTGTGCTTGCGCAGCAGGGAGGCCATCGCGCCGAGCGCGGCGGCGTCGACCGTCGGGACCGCGTCGTACTGCGGATAGTCGGCGCCCGGCGTCGCGCTCTGCAGGCCGCGCCAGCGGTCGACCGCCTCGTCGCTCGAGCTCTGGGCCCGCCGCTGCTCCGAGGTCATGGCCTTCTCGAGCCTCACGCGCTTGACGAAGGCGGCCAGGAAGGCCTCGAGCTTGGCGCGCCCCTCGGGAGTCGCGGCGAACCCGCGGCGGCAGACGAGCAGGGCCATGGAACTGCCGGCCCGCGTCCAGCCCTGCAGCGGCTCGACCATCTCGAGCTCCCCGCGCATTTTCTCGAACGGCTTCAAGTGGAAGAAGCCCCCATCGATGAGCCCTTCGCGGACGCCGCGGCGAAGCTCGTCCTCGTAGACCTGGTAGACGAGCAGGACCTTGTCGCGCGGAAGAGCGCGCTTCTCGCCGGCGGTCGCCGGAAGCTTGGGCAGGACGAGGACGTCCCGATCGAGATCGATTCCGGCCCGCGCGAGGTATTCCAGGAGGAAGGCCTCGTCTCCCGGGCCGGCGCGCCGCGAGACGAAGAGCTTGCCTCGGTAATCGGCGGGCGACCTCAGGAGCGTCCCCTTCTTGACCGCGAAGAGGTGGCCGGACTTGTCGCTCAGGTCGTAGCCGAGCTTGGCGACGGCGACGACCGGCTTCCTCTCCGCGACGGCGGACAAGAAGGAGCTCTCTCCGATCGTCGCGAGATCCCAGGAGCCATTGGACAGGCCGTCGAGGAGCTCGGCGCCGGTCACCTTCGACGGGTAATCCTGCTTCTCCACCTGCTCGCGCGTGAGCGGGGCGAACTCCGCTCCGTGAAGGGTCTTGCTCAGCAGCGCGACCTCGAGGCCCTCCGCCGCGAACCCGCCTTCCTCCTGGACGCGCATGAGGATGGAGGTCCGGCCGCCCAGAAAGTAGCCCACGTCGAGCCGCCCGACGGAGGCCGGCGCGGGCCCCGGGCAGGTCTCCTCGAGCGCGGCGGCGGAACCCGGGCCCCGCGCGCGCAGGAAGGCCTTCAGCGGCGCCGGGTCGAACTCGATGGCGAGGCCGGCGGGGACATCGTTGAGGCCGCGCTCGCGGAAGACGCGGATCACGTCCCGCAGCGACTGGCGCTGGCGGCAGGTCAGCCCGAGACCGTACGCGTTCCTCCGAAGCGCCTTGGCCAGGACGGGAGCGGGGAGGCGTAGGAGCGGGGAGACGCGCCGCGCCGCCTCGTCGGGATCCGCGTTCACGAAAGCCGTCGCGCGATCGAGCGCCCTCAGCAGCCCCGCGATCAGCTCGGGCTCGCCGCGCACGACGCTGCGGCGGGCGGCGAGATAGACCGGCACGCCCTCGCCCCGTCCCTCCAGCGTGAAGACCTCGCGGGCGAGCTTCTTTTCCTCGAGCATCGTGGGGATGGGCTCCCAGGCGAAGAGCGCGTCCACGTCCCCTTTCTCCAGCGCCGCCGCCGCGAGCTCGGGCTCCATGGGGACGCGCACCAGCTCCGGCTCGATGCCTCTCTTGCGGAGCTCCTCCTCGAGCAGATGGTAGCCATAGGAGCGCGGCCAGGCGCCGAGACGTCTTTTCCGGAGGTCTTCGAGCGAGCCGATCCCCGAGCGCGTCGAAGCCATCAGGCGCCAGCGGCCGCCCCCGCCCCCCAGGCAGGCGATCACGACGAGCGGGTCGTCCTTGGGCGCCTGCGCCAGGGCCTCGAGCCCGATGTGGTTGCCGAGGATGGCGGCGTCCACGGTCCGGTCGCGCAGGAGCCGGCCGTTATCCTTGCCCTCGCGGCTCAGGATGGTGCGGACCTTCACGCCCTCCCGGGCGTAGAGCCCGTCGCGGTCGGCGATCATCGCGGGGACGTCGGAGAGATACTCGCGGATGCCGATGACGAGGCCGTCCTTCTTCTCGCGCGCCGAAGCCGGGGCCTGTCCTTGGGACGCCGCGGGCGCGGCGGCGGCCCCCAGCGCCAGGGCGAGCGGCACGAGCGTCCAACGGGTTCCCGCCATCAAGTGAGTCTACATCGTTTCCCGGAACTCCGCCAGGAAGCAAAACATGCTAAAACAGGCCGGACACCGATGGGAAAGCCCCGAAACGTCCGGCTGCTCCGCGCGCCGCGCGAGTCCCACTGGGCCAGCCAGAACCAGGTCCACCGGCAGCTCGAATCGGCTTATCGGGCGGCGTTCCCCGGCGCGAGCCGCCTCGGCCGCGCCCCGGCGCGCGGAGATCTCGTCGTCGCGCTCGACCACCATCTCGAGCTCGCGCCCCTTCTCGCGCCGCTGGAGGCGGTGCTCGCCGCGGGCGCGAGTCTCGCCGTGCATCTCTTCGCCGACTTCTTGACGCGGCCCGCACAGATCGAGGCCGCGCGCGCGCTGAGCGGCCGGCGCGGCGTCTCGTTCCTCGTCGCCTCCCGGTGGATGAGGGCCGAGGCGCGCGGACGGCTTCCCGGCGCGTCCGTCGCGGTCGTCTCGCCGCCCGTGAGTCCCGCCTTCTTCGCGACGCCGATGCGCCGGCCCGCGCGCGAGCGCCCGCGTCTCGCCTACGCGGGGCGAATCCATCCCGACAAGGGACTCGACCAGCTTCTCGAGCGCCTCCTGCGGTCCGAGGCCGCGCCCTCCTCCTTCGAGATCCTCGGCGCCCGCTCCGACGACCGCTACGAGACCTGGTCGCCGAGCGCGGCGGATTTCTCCTTCCGCCAAAAAAGACTAGAATGCCTCATCGAGCTCCTGGGACTCGCGCCGCGCCTGATGAAGACCGAGAAAGCCCTCGCCGCCGCGTACGCGAGGCTCGACGCCTGCGTGTTCCCGTCGGTCTTCAAGGCCGAGGAGTACGGCTACGCGCTCGCGCAGGCGCTGGCCGCCGGAAAGACGTGCTGGGTCTCGGACTGGCGCGGCCATCGCGACTTCGCCGACTGCCCCGGCGTCCGGACGATGCCGGTCGCGGAGACCGGCGGCGTTCCCCGCGTCTCGTTCCCGGAGTCGTTTTCGGCTCCCGCCCCGCCGCGCGCGGTCCGGGCATGGTCCTATCGCCATCACTCCGTCGCGGCGGCCGCGGCGCGGCTGAAGGCCGTCCTGGCCGCGGCGGCGCTGGTCCTCGCCCTCGCCGCCGCGCCCGCCCGCGCCGGCTCTGGGCCGGCCGAGCTTCCGCCCGCCGCCTCGGGCTACAACCTGATCCTGATCTCGCTCGGCAACGTCGGCACGGCGCACATGAGCCTGTACGGCTACCCGCGCGAGACGACGCCGGCCCTCGAGGCCTGGGCGCGCGACGCGGTGGTCTTCGAGAACGCGTACTCGCCGGCGTCCTGGACCCTGCCGGTGGGCACCTCGCTGTTCACCTCGCTTTATCCCTTCGCCCACGGCGTCACCGCGCGCGGCGCGCGCAACATCCTGAACCCGGACGTCCCGACCCTCCCCGAGATCCTTCGGCGGGCCGGCTACGCGACGGCCGCCTTCACCGGCGGGCTCGACTACTACAAGGGCTTCGGCCACATGCGCGGCTTCGAGACGGTCGCGGACAACCCCGACTTCACCGGCTACGCCACGACGCTGCCTCAGGCGTCCGCCTGGCTGGCGAAGAACGAGCGCCGGCCTTTCTTCCTGTTCATCCACGGCTACGACGCCCACTGCCCCTTCATCCCGCCTCCGCCGCCGATCCTGGGCGCCTTCACGCGGGACAACCCCGACCCGGGCTTCGACGCGAGCCGGTGCCTGCGCGGCTCCGGCGGCTCGAGCGACGGCTACGTCGTCGAGCCCGGCCCCCGCTGCGACCTGGACAAGACCAGCCTCGAGTGCGCGGTCTCCCCGTCGCCGGCCGGATCGACGAAGATCGTGCTCAAGCAGGCCGACGTCGACCATCTCCGCGACCTCTACGACGAGGACGTTCTCAGCGTGGACGCCCAGATCGGAAGATTCCTGGCCTCCTTGAGCGCCGCGACGCTGTCGCGCACCGTCGTCGTCGTCTATTGCGAGCACGGCGAGATGTTCGCCAAGCACGGGCTCTTCGGACGTCCGGGCGCCGTCCGCGGCGTCCTCTTCGACGACGTCCTCCATGTCCCCCTGCTCGTGCGCCTGCCGCGGCCCGAGCCGCGCCGCGTGCGCGCGATGGTCTCGCTCGTCGACGTCATGCCGACTTTGCTCGATCTGCTGGGCCTGCCGGCCGCCCCGGACCTCCGGATCCAGGGCAGGGACCTCCGGCCCCTGATCGAGGGCGGGAGCGCGCCGGCGCACGACCGGATCTTCGCGGGCTCGAGCTCCGAGCTCGGTCATCATTCCGCTTATAAGCACCCCCTCGCCTCCGCCTCGGTCCGGGACAAGGAGTGGAAGCTCATGAGCGAGGAGGTGATCCCGCGCGCGTTCTTCTCCCTCTCGAAAGAGGAGCTCGCCAAGCGCGGCGAGCCGCCGCCGGAGCTGTACGAATCGCTGTACCACGTGGCGGCCGACCCCGACGAGAAGAACGACATGATCGACCGGCGCCCCGACGTCGCCCGGCGCCTGCGCGAGGACCTGCGCCGCTGGCGCGAGGCGTGCCGGGAACTGCAGACCGGGCGCCCCCCCGGCACCAAGCCCGTCCCGGCTTCTCTGCTGCACAGCGCCAAGGAGCGCGGCTATTGG
>DATNGC010000072.1:0-4181 GCA_035606075.1 Elusimicrobiota bacterium | reverse complement strand
GGAGAAGACGCGGATCACGTTGCCGTCGACGACGGCGTAGGGCTTCTCGAACGCGATGGAGAGGATCGCGCCCGCGGTGTAGCGGCCGATGCCGGGGAGCGCCAGCACGTCGTCGAAATCCGAGGGAAACTCGCCGCCGTGCTTGGCGACCACCTCGATGGCCGCGCGGCGCAGGTTCCGGGCCCGCGAATAGTAGCCGAGCCCCGCCCAGCTCTTGAGCACGGCGTCCTCGCCGGCGGCCGCGAGGGCGCGCACGTCCGGGAATGCCGCGATGAAGCGCTCGTACTTCGGGGTCACCGCCGCGACCGTGGTCTGCTGGAGCATGATCTCCGACACCCACGTGCGGTATGGGGAGATCTCGCGGCGCCAGGGCATGTCGCGGCGGGCGCGCCGGTACCACTTCAGCAGCGCCGCGCGCACCCCGCTATTCCTGGGCGACGACGTTGTTCATGACCTGGTCGACGCCGGGGACGCGCTGGACGATGCGCTGGATGAGCCGGATCTGGGAGGGCTCCGGAACGACGCCGGAGACGGTCACGAGTCCGTTGACCACGTCGATGGAGATGAAGCGGATCTCGACGTCGGTGCGGCCGCGGAGGGCGAGCTCGACGCGGGCTTTGACCGCCGGGTCGGAGTCGTCCTCGGGCTGCACGCTGCGCGTGCAGGCGGCCGACGCGAGCGCCAGAAGGAGGACCGCCCCGAGCGCCGTGCGTTTCACGGGAAAATGATAACATACGGTCCCGTGCCCCGCCAGGTCCGCCTCGTTCTCGCGACTCGCAACGCGCATAAAGTCGCGGAAATCACTCGTCTTCTCGCGGGAACCGGCGTCGAGTGCGCGGCCGCGGATTCCGGACTTCCCGAGGTCGTCGAGGACCGCCCGACGCTCGAGGGCAACGCCGAGAAGAAGGCCGTCGAGACGGCGCTCGCCTCCGGGGCCTGGGCTTTGGCCGACGACACCGGCCTCGAGGTCGCGGCTCTCAATGGCGCTCCAGGAGTCATCTCCGCTCGCTGGGCCGGTCCCGGCTGCACCTACGCCGACAACTGCGCCAAGCTCTTGCGCGAGATGAACGGAGTGCCGGCGGCCAAACGCGGCGCCGCTTTTCGGACCGTCATGGCTCTTTCCGATCCGTCGGGAAAGACGGAGCGCGTCGAGGGCCGCCTCGACGGCGAGATCGCCGAGGCCCCGCGCGGCTCCGAGGGATTCGGCTACGATCCCGTCTTCCTGCTTCCCGACGGCCGCACGCTCGCGGAGCTCGGCCCGGACGAGAAGAACGCGCTGAGCCATCGCGGCCGAGCCCTGCGCGCCATCCTGCCGCGCCTGCAGTCGCTCGCGAAGCTCGCGGCCGTGCTCCTGCTCGCCTTCGCGGCCGCGCCGTCCCGCGCCGCCAAGACCGAGCCGGGTCAGGAAACGATCTGGGATCAGATCATGGCCCAGCAGGCGCGGCGCGGGCTCGCTCAAGGGAACGAGCTCCTGCAGGACAAGCAGTACGGGCGGGCTCTCGACGAGATCCGCCGCTCCGTCGCGGCCAACCCGAAGGACCCGGTCGGGCATCTCCTCCTCGGCGTCGCGCAGTACTGGAACGGGCTCGTCGACGACTCGATCGCGTCATACAAGACCGCTCTCGAGCTCGATCCCGACAACGCCGAGGCCCACCTGCTGCTCGGCATCTCCTACGCCTGGAAGGACGACGCGCAGGGCGCCGAGACGGAGTTCCGCCGCGCGACCGAGCTCGATCCGACCCGCGCCGACGCTCAGATGAACCTGGGCTCCATCCGCGAGAGCGCCAACGACTACCCGGGCGCGCTCGAGCTGTTCCGCAAGGCCGTGGACCTCGACAAGAAGAACCCGCTGTACCGCTTCCAGCTCGGCTCGCTGTACCGCAAGCTCGGCCGCGACGCCGACGCCGTCGAGCAGTTCAAGGAGGCGGTCCACCTGCAGCCCGACTACGAGGACGCCTACCTCGAGCTCGGCTGCGCGCAGGAGCGCCTGGGGGACAAGGACGCCGTCGCGACGCTCAAGAAGGCGGTCGACCTCAAGCCCGGAGACTCCGTCGCGCGCATGCGCCTGGCGCGCCTGCTCCTCGAGGCCGGCCAAGGCCGCAAGGCGCGCGCCGTCATGGCCGACGCCTTCCACCTGACGCCGGAGGAGGGCGGCCCCGGCCTGCAGCTCTCGGTCTCCTACGCGGGCGGCCAGCGCCCGGCGGCGGCGGGCGAAGCCAAGCCCGGGCCGGAGAAGCCCGAGGCCAAGCCCGCCCCCGAGGCGGACCCCAACGATCCGCTCTCGCTCTTCGAGCGAAATCTCAGACGCGTGCCGCTCGACCAGGGAGCCGTCATGCACGTCGACGCGGTCTTCCTGCCGCGTCCGAAGCTCGTCAAGAACGGCGGCGTCGAGGGCTCCAGCCTGAAGAAGGCGCTGGCGCAGGCGAACGCCGCCGGCGCGCCGAACTCTCCCAAGGCGGTGCGGCGCGACTACCCGCTCACGGCGACCGACCAGGCGGGCCGCGAGGCGCAGATCAAGAAGGTCATGGACGACCTGCGCGCGGTGATGCGCGACGCGCCGCCCGACGCCGACGCGCGCCTGGGCATGAACTTGACCTTCACGCATCCCACGGACGTGGGCCGCGCGCCCTCCGACGCGTCGAACCCGCCGAAGGTCACCTACGAGCCGCGCCAGGTCGGCAACGACATGAACCTGTGGGTGATCGGGACGGGCTGGATGGCGCTGGTGGCCGAGGTCCTGCCGGAGCCGGGCGAGGCGCCGCCGCACCCCGACAGCGCGGATTGGTGGACGGCGATCGGGCTGGCGCACGCGACGGTCGGCGAGGGCCAGCGGGCGATGGAGGCCTTCCAGAGCGCGACGCGGCTCGATCCGGGCTCGGAGCCCGCGTGGCTGGGCCGCGCGGTGGCCGCGGTCATGAGCGGCGACGAGAGCGGCGCCGTGGCCGCGCTGCGCAAGGCGCAGGCGATCGACCCGAAGAACAAGGCCGCCTCCGACGGCCTGACGTGGCTGCTGCGCCCGACGGGCGCCAAGGAGACGGGAAAGAAATGACTCGCCAGGACGTCGGGCTGATGAAGTCGTTCGTGAAGAGCATCCATTTCGTCGGCATCGGCGGCGTCGGGATGAGCGGCATCGCCGAGGTGCTCAACAATCTGGGATACAAGGTCTCCGGCTCGGACTCCAAGTCGAGCGAGATCACGCGCCGCCTGCAGGCGGCCGGGGTCAAGGTCTTCGAGGGTCACGCCGCCGCGCACGTCTCGTCCGCGCAGGTCGTCGTCGTCAGCTCCGCGGTGGACGGAGCGAACCCGGAGGTCGCCTGCGCGCGCAATAACGGCATCCCGGTGATCCTGCGCGCCCAGATGCTGGCGGAGCTCGGGCGCATGAAGAAGACGGTGACCATCGCCGGCTCGCACGGCAAGACGACGACGACCTCGCTCGCGTCGATGGCGCTCAGCGCGGCCGGCGCCGAGCCGACGATGATCATCGGCGGCCAGCTCAAGAACATCTCCTCCAACGCCAAGCTCGGGGTCGGCGAATATCTCGTCGCCGAGGCCGACGAGTCCGACGGCTCCTTCCTGTTCCTGACGCCGCTCGTCGCCATCGTGACCAACGTGGACGACGACCACATGGACCACTACAAGACCATGGACGCGCTCAAGGACGCGTTCGTCTCGCACCTGCAGCGCCTGCCGTTCTACGGCGCGGCCGTGCTGTGCGCCGACGATCCGGTCCTGATGTCGATCCGCCCGCGCGTGACTCGGCCGGTCGTGACGTTCGGCCTCGGCGCCGACGCGGACTGGCGCGCCAAGAACGTGCGCATGACGAAGGACGGCTCGGTCTGCGACGTCTGGCGCGAGGGCCGCAAGGTCCTGACGCTGCGCCTGGGCGTGCCGGGCCGGCACAACGTCTCGAACGCGCTCGGGGCGCTCGCGGCCGGGGCGTTCCTCGGCTTCGACCTCAAGCGCCTGGCCCGCGGCCTCGCCGACTTCCGCGGCGTGGGGCGCCGCCTCGACCGCCTCGGCTCCGCCGGTGGCGTGGAGTTCGTCGACGACTACGCCCATCATCCGACCGAGGTGCGCACGACGCTCGCCGCGGTGGCGGGGCTCTGGAAGGCCGGGCGCGTCGTCGTCGTCTTCCAGCCGCACCGCTACTCGCGCACGAAGCTGCTCGCCAAGGAGTTCGG
>DATNGC010000071.1:0-12308 GCA_035606075.1 Elusimicrobiota bacterium | reverse complement strand
GCTTCTCCTTGATCTCCAGCGCCCGCCGGTACAGCGGCTCGGCCTCGTCGAAGCGTCCGCGGTCGTGCTCGAACAGCGCGAGGTCAGTCACCCGGTCGGCCACCAGCCGGCTCTCGGGCCCCAGCGCGTCTTCCGTGACCTCGATCGCGCGTCGGTACGCCGCCTCCGCCTGCTCCGGCCGGCCGGCGGCGCGCTCGAGCGCCGCGAGGTCCGACAGGCGGGCCGCCGCCTCGGCGAAGCGCTGCGCGGGCTGCTTCTCGGCGGAGGCGATCGCCCGGCGCAGGAGCTTGGCCCCCTCGGCGGGCCTTCCTTGCGCGGCGCAGGCCTCCGCGAGATAGACCAGGGCCGCCGTCGTCGCGGGCGCGTCGGGGCCCGACGTCTTCTCCAAGATGGCGAGCGCGCGGCGGTACAGCGCCTCGGCGCGCGCGGGATCGCCCTGCGCGGAGCGCAGGTCGCCCATCGCGTCGAGCGCGAAAGCGAGCCGCGCGTCGCCGGCGCCGAAGGTCTCCGCGTTCGCCAGCGCCGCCGTCAGCGACGCCTCCGCCTCGGGCAGCCGGCCGTGGCGCAGCGCGCGGTCGCCGACCTCGATCTCCTGCCGCCAGGCGGTTTCGGCCGGCCGCGGCAGCCCGCACGCGGAGAGCAGGGCGGCGGCGAGGATCGAGGCGGCGAGGACCGGCCTTTTCATGCGGCGATGATAGCCAATTTGAGGTCCAAGTTCCGAGCGCGCGCTCTTGCGCGCGGGGAGCGGCGACTTGAACGAAACTTGACCCTTTCTTAATGGCTGCTTGAACGCCCGGCGCTACACTCGACTATCGCCGCATCGCGCTCGACGCGGGCGGACGAGGAGAGTCCAGCACAGATGAACGACCAGAGCAGACCCGCCGTTCCGGTTCCCGCCGAAAAGACGGCGCCGGCGAAGATGAAGCTCCGCTTTCACGTCTACCCCGACGCGCGCTCGACCACGAGACGGGCCTACTGCTCCGCTTGGGCCCGCCGCTTCGGGCGGTCCGCGCGGGCTTGAAAGGTTTTCGCGCGAAGAGGCGCGGGGAGGCTCGCATGAAGACCATGATCGCGGCGTCGCTGCTCGCGGCGGGGGCGCTGGCGTCGGCTTGTCCGGCGTCCGCGGCGGGCGAAGTCCGTGAAGTCGGGGTCGGCGTGGCGCTCGGCGAGCCGATCGGCGGCTCGGCGAAGCTCTGGTTCGACGGCCCTTGGGCGGCGGACCTGGGCGCGGGCTTCAGCGACGGCAACGCCGCGCTGTGGGCCGACGCGCTGTACCACGACTGGACGCTCCTGCCTCAGCCGTCCAACGGGCGGCTCGCGGCGTACGCGGGCGGGGGCCCGCAGATCCGCATGGGCGACGACGCGCGCTTCGGGATCCGCACGGTCGTCGGCGTGTCTTACCGGCCCGCGGGCCACGACCTCGAGCTCTACGCCGAGGCGGGGCCGATGTTCCGCATGACGCAGGGCGGGCACGTGGACGGCGTCGGCGGCGTCGGCCTGCGCGTGATGCTCGGCGGGGTCAGTAAGAAGTCCAAATAGAGCCCTTCGTGTCGGTGTGCGTGCAGTCGACGATCAAGAAGCCGACGTTGTCGTCGCCCGACACGTTGTCGTAGAGCCACTGGCCGCCGTCGGTCCCGGCGTTGGGCAGGGCGTCGAGCTCGACGGCGCTGTCGTTGTGGTAGCTCGGCGTCTTGGCCGGCCCGATCACCGACAGGTATTTGCCGCCGACCGTCAGCGCCGAGAGCTTGGAGGGAAACTGTCCCTCCATGTCCCCGTAGTACACCGTCAGGGCGGAGCGCAGGCTGCCGAGGTTGCCGCGGCCCGCCCCTTCTCCCGCCTTGCGGATGAGCTCCGCGAACTTGGGGATCGCGATCGACGCGAGCACCCCGATGATCGCCACGACGATCATCAGCTCGATCAGCGTGAAGCCCCGGCGGCGCGCCGCTTTCATTCGAGGTCCCGTGCGGGGACGCCGCCGTTCACGAGCCAGGTCTTGAGGTTCCGCTCGAGCTCGGCGTCGCCGCGCCCGGTGTCGCGGTTCTGCCGGTAGCCGTCGATGCGCCAGCGGCCGTCCCGCCGCGTGACGTAGAAGACGACCTGGTAGGCCTTCACGTCCGGATCGCGCCCGGCGGCGGCGCGCCGGACCGCGGGCCCCGCGAAATCGACGTACGCGAAGACCCCGTCCCGCGTGACTTCCTCGATGGACTTGCCCGAGGCCGTCGCCATGTGTCCCGCGATCTCGCGCATGAATCGGCCCTGCGCGCCGCTCGGGTAGGAGGCGACCGCGCCCTCGAGCTCGTCCCGGTGCAGGGCCTTTTCCGCCTGCAGCTCGAACGCCGCGTCGCCGAGCCTGGAGAGCGCCTCGAGAACGCCGCGGCGGCGCAGGACGGCCTCGATCGCCGCCGGCGTGGTCTTCCGGTCGGCCGCGAGCTTCAGCAGGACGCCGCGATGGCTCCGGAGCGAGGGCGAAAGCCCCGCGAGGGACTCGTCCTCGGCCGCGATCCGCGACGGAACGATCTCGCGGCGGACCGCGCCGGCGCGCTCCGAGGACGGGGCGATGCCGTGCTCCTCGAAGAACTGCGCGAGCAGGGCGTCGGTCTGCCGGTCGTCGAGCTTGATCCCCGCGGCGATCCCGCGCACGTAGTCCCGGGCGGCCGCGACGTCGGGCGGCGCCCGCGCGGGGACCGGAGCGGCGGCGGCCGACCATGACTCGGGCGTCTGCTTGGCCGCGAAGTAGGAATCGACCGCCTCGAACCGCTTTTGAAGGTCGGCCGGAAGCACGGCGAAGTCGGGGTTCTGCCGCAGGACCGCGAGGAACTTCCCGGTCCCGGCGAGGATCATCGCGTCGGTCGGCCCCGGTCCCTTGCCCATCGACTCGAGCTGGGCGCGGATCTCGTGGGCGAGGCCCTCGACGCGCTTCTTGGCCCCTTCGGCGTCGCCGAGATACGTCGACGACTGGTCGACGAACGCCAGACGCCGGCCCCACACGAGACCGAAGTCCTCGCCGGGGAAAGCCGCGGCGGCCGCGAACGCGAACGCCTGCTGGCGGGCCTTCATCTCCGCGGGGTCCGGGCTGAAGTCGGTGCCCATGATCAGCGCGCCGACCTGGGCGGGCGTGAACCCGTAGCGCGAGCCGAACTCCGCGACCAGGGCGCTCGCGGCGGGGTCCTCGTCGAGGTACTTGATCGTCGCCGCGACGCGCGCCGGGGTGCCGGGCACGCGCTGCGGATCGACGTCGTGCAGCGAGGCGGAGAAGATCAGCAGGACCTTGCGCGCGGCGGGCAGGTCCGCGCGTTGGACGACGCGCGCCGTGAAGTCGGCCACCTCGCGCGAGTGGCCCAGTCCGTGGTAGATGGCGTCCTGGTCGCCCGGATGGCGCGCCGCGAGGAAGGCGGTGAGCCGCGTCGTGAGCTCGGCGGAGACGCCGAGGTCCTGCAGGGCCTGGACGAAATAGGAAGGGGGCGCGCCGGGAGGAGCCGCGGCGGCGGCGCCGGGCTCGCTCGGCCCTGCGGGCGGCGCGGCGGCGGCGGCCGCCGCGGCGGCTTTCGGCGCCTCGCGCCGCGCCTCCGGCGCGGCGGCCGCGGCCGGAACGGCCGCCAGGGCCGAGGCCGGCAGGCCCGCGGCGTCCGGCCGGGCCGCGGGGGCCAGGCTCGCCGCGGGGGCCGACAGAAGGGACGGCGTCAGGGCGGGGCCGAGCGAGGCCGCCGGGAGAGCGGAGGGGACGTTCAGCGCCGAGACGCCGGCGGCGGCCGAGGCGCCGGACGCGGCGCCGGCCGAGGCTCCCAGGTCGGTCTTGACCTGCGCGGCGGCGGGTCCGAAGGCCGCCAGCAGGACGGCGAGGGCGGCGGTCGCGGCGAGGGGAATAGGGGCTCGCATCCGGGCAGTGTAGGCCGCCCTCCCGGGCCTGTCAAGGGTTAATTCCATCAATTCCCTCGACGGAGTTTGGATTTTCTTTCCGTTGACAGACCCGGGCCAGTCTGTTATAACATGGGCGCCGTGGAACTCCACAAGCGCCTCTCCGACGCTCTCTCGCGTCCGCTGACCGTGATCGTGATCCCCCAGACGCGGCTCAAGCCGTGGCGCTGGCAGGTCAGCACGGCGTTCTTCCTTTTTATGCTCGGGCTTTGGTCCGGCCTGACCGTCTGGTCGGGCTTCATCGCGGGCCGGCACGTCGATTATTGGATCACCAAGGCCGACAACGAGGTCATGCTGGCGAAGATGACCCGCCTGGCTCAGGAGATGGACAAGGCGCGGCTCGTCCTCGACCAGGCCAGCGCGACCGACCGCCAGCTCCGGGGCCTGCTGACGATGGCGCGCGATCGCGACCCCATCGAGGCCGCCACCGGAGTCGGGGGCCCGACGCTGGCCGACCGCCTGTCCTTGGACCGCCTGATCTCCGGCCGCGCGGGCGCCCTGCGCCAGCGCGACTGGCACGACGAGATCTCCCGCATCCGCGCCGACGCCCAGAAGCGCCTGGCGAGCTTCCAGGAGATCGCCTGGTACGTCGGCAACCAGAAGAGCCTGCGCAACGCGACGCCCAGCATCTGGCCGACCGAGGGCGAGATCACTTCTCTCTACGGCTACCGCTTCTCGCCGATGCGCCGCGACGACGGGGAGACGGGCGAGTTCCATCCCGGCGTCGACATCGCCAACAAGCCCGACACCCTGATCAACGCGACGGCCGACGGCACGGTCCTCGTCTCGGGCTGGTCGCACGGCTACGGCAACCTCGTCGTCATCGATCACGGCTACGGGATCCAGACGGTGTACGGGCACACGTCCAAGGCGCTGGTCAAGGTCGGCGACCGCGTCCAAAAGGGCCAGGTCATCGCCTACATGGGCACGACCGGCCGCTCGACCGGCGCCCACCTCCACTACGAGGTCCGCCGCCAGGGCTCGCCCGTCAATCCGATGCCGTTCCTGAAGGTCCGCGGCTCCGGCGAGCTCCTCGGCTTCGCCAACTCTCCCAGGCGGTCGCGCAGTTGAGCGTCTTCGGGGGCAAGCCGCACGGCGACGCCCGCGAGGGCATGACGCTGATCAGCGAGGACGCCTTCTTCCACGGCACGCTGGCCGTCAAGGGCTCGCTGCGCGTCGAGGGCGTCTTCGAGGGCGACATCTCCGACGCCGTCGACGTCGAGGTCGGCGCGCGCGGGCGCATCCTCGGCAACGTCGCCGCCGAGCGCGTCACGGTCGCGGGCGAGGTGGTGGGCAACATCGTCGCGGCCGCCTCGGTCGAGCTGCTGGCCACCGCGCGCCTGGCGGGCGACATCCGGACGCAGAAGCTCCGCGTCGACGAGGGCGCGTTCTTCGACGGCGCCTGCGCGATGGGCGACGGCACCGACAAGCCGCGCCGCCGCCGCGGCAAATCCGACAGCGACTCCGATCAGACGGCCGACGCCGTTTCCCAGGGATAGACAACGACTCCATGAGCTCCTTCCTCCGCAAGTACCAGAAAAGCATCTTCGTCGCCACCATGACGGTGTTCTTCGGCGGCATGTTCGTCGGCTTCGGCGGCTACTTCTTCTCCGACCGCGACATGCAGGGCGTCGTGGCCCGCGTCGGCAAGGTCAAGATCACCGACGAGACCCTGACCACGCGCGTGAACCTCTACGCCGACCGCCTGCGCGAGCAGGGCACGGAGCTCGACGACGCGAAGCTCGCCGCGCTCAAGCGCGAGATGCTCAACAACATGATGGTCGACGAGATGCTCGCGATCAAGGCCGACGAGCTGGGCCTGACGGTGACCGACGAGGAGCTCGCCCGCGACATCCGGGCCACGCCGGCGTTCAACCGCGGCGGGCAGTTCGACCAGGAAGCCTACTTCCAGGCGGTCCGGTCGACCTTCCGCGAGAGCCCGCAGGAGTACGAGGCGGAGCGGCGCAAGGCCATCAAGACTTCTCGACTCAAGAGCTTCTTCTACAGACTCGTCAAGCTCTCGCCGGACGAGATCCGCGAGGCGTACGCCGCCGCCAACAAGGGCGCCATGAAGACCTTCGAGAAGGACAAGGACTCTTTCGCCATGCGGCTGCAGCAGCAGCGGGCGCTCGAGCTGGTGAACTACTGCCTGCACCAGATGCAGTCGCAGGTCGAGGTCTTGAACCTGCTCGACCGCGTCAACCAGCAGCAGCAGCAGGGCTGAGCCGTCCCGTCCAGGAGAACCCCCTCGTGAACCCGATCCTCGTCGTCGGCTCCGTCGCGCTCGACACCGTGAAGACCCCGGCCGGCTCCATCGCCGACGGACTGGGCGGCTCCGCCACTTACTTCTCCCTGGCGGCGCGCTACTTCTCGCCGGTCCAGCTGGTGGCCGTCATCGGCGAGGACTTCCCGCGCGCGCACCGGACCTTGCTGTCGGAGCGCGGCATCGACTGCTCGGGCCTCAAGACCGCCAAGGGCAAGACCTTCCGCTGGTCCGGCAAGTACGGCAAGGACGCCGGCGTCGCCAAGACGCTGGCCACGCACCTGAACGTCTTCAAGGACTTCCGCCCGCGGCTCGACGCCCTGCACCGCAAGGCCCCGGTCGTCTTCCTCGCCAACATCGACCCCGAGCTGCAGTCCGAGGTGCTCGCGCAGATGACCGCCCCGGCGCTCGTGGCCTGCGACACGATGAACTACTGGATCGACTCCAAGCCCGAGGCGCTCAAGGAGCTGCTCGCCAAGGTCGACGTGTTCTTCTGCAACGAGGAGGAGGCCGAGAAGCTGACCGGCCGCCCGAACCCCCTGCAGGCCGCCGACGTCATCGCCTCGTGGGGACCGTCGGTGGTGGTCGTGAAGAAAGGCGAGCACGGCTCGCTGATGCGCGTCGGCGGCACCTTCTACATGTTCCCGTGCTTCCCTCTGCCCGACATCAAGGACCCGACGGGCGCGGGCGACACGTTCGCGGGCGGCTTCCTCGGCTACCTCGCGTCGTGCGGCTCTTACGACGACGTCGGCCACATGAAGCGCGCGATGGCGTACGGAACGGTGATGGCCTCGTTCAACGTCGAGGACTTCTCGACCAAGAACATCGAGGACCTCGACCGCGACCGCATCGACGAGCGCTTCCACGACCTGCTCGACCGCATGAGCGTGCCCCGCGCCGAGGACCTGCTCAAGGCGCGCCGTCCCATCGCGGCCTGAGGGCGCCGTGATCGAGATCGAAGGGCTGGTCAAACGCTACGGCGCGCACACGGCCGTGGCGGGATTGGACCTAAAGGTCGAGCCGGGCGAGATCTTCGGCTTCCTGGGGCCCAACGGCGCCGGCAAGACCACGACGGTCAAGTGCATCACGGGCCTGCTCAAGCCCACCGCGGGCCGCGTGAGCGTGGCGGGCTTCGACCTCGCGACGCGCACGCTCGAGGCCAAGCGCGCGATGGGGCTGGTCCCCGACGAGCCGTTCGTGTATCCGAAGCTGACGGGCGTCGAGTACCTGCGCTTCGTCGGGGAATTGTACGGCGCGCCGCTGGAAGCGATGCGCGCGCGGATCCCCGATCTGCTCGAGATGTTCGAGCTCGCTCCCTGGGGCGGGGAGCTGGTGGAGAGCTACTCGCACGGGATGCGGCAGAAGCTGGTGCTGGCCGGGATTTTACTGCACGACCCCAAGGTGCTGGTCCTCGACGAGCCGATGGTCGGCCTGGACCCCAAGAGCGGCCGCCTGGTCAAGGACATCTTCCTCAAGCTCGCGGAGCGCGGCACGACGATCTTCATGTGCACGCACGTGCTCGAGATCGCCGAGAAGCTCTGCGACCGCGTCGGCATCATGATCGGCGGGCGCATGATCGCCTGCGGGACGGTCGCCGAGCTCGAGCAGCAGGCCAAGGCGAAGGACTCCGATCTCGAGGGCATCTTCCTGAGCTTGACCGGCGGGTCCGAGTACTCTTCCCTTCTGAAATACCTCTGATGCTGGCCTTGCTCATGCGCCGCCGAGGCCTCTCCGCCCTCAACTCGGTGAAGAGCTTGACCCGTTACGAGTGGGCTCGAAACTCCGTTTTCGGACTCGCGGGCCTCTCCCTGCTGTTCGGCCTTTATTACGGTTTTTTCCGTGTCTTATCCTTCATCGTCGCCGTCGAGCTCATCGGCTCCCTTCTGATGTGGAAGCTCACCGCCATGCTCCTGCTGATGACGTTGTCGATGGTGGTCGTCTCGAGCCTGCTCACCTCGATGACCACCTTGTTCTACTCGTACGATCTCAAGTTCCTGATGAAGGCGCCGCTGAGCCTGCGGGCGATCTTCCTGGACAAGTCGCTGGAGAGCGCGTTCTTCGCGTCGTGGATGATCGGGCTCGTCCTCGTGCCCTACGTCCTGGCCGCGATGAAAGTGCTGCGCCTGGGCCCGGCCTTCTTCCTGGCCTTCGCGTTCGCGCTCCCGCCGTTCCTTCTGCTCGCGGCCTCCTTCGGCATCGGCTTCACTTTGCTCCTTCTTTATCTGTTCCCGTCCTCGCGCACGCGGGACGTCGTCTGGGTCTTCTCGAGCCTGTCGATGACCGTCATGTACGGCCTGGTCCGCTTCGCCCAGCCGGAGCGGCTGATCCGGCCCGACATGCTCAAGGTCGTCGCGGAGTACCTGAACTACCTGCAGGCGCCGACCGCCCCGTACCTGCCCTCGTGGTGGATGTCGCAGGGTCTGCGCGCGGCGGCGGGCGGGCATTGGGGCGAGTGGGCCCTGCAGGCCGCGGCCCTGTGGGGCTCGGCCGCCGCCGTTTACGCGGGGCTCGTCGCTCTCGCGAGCCGGACGTACTTCATCGGCTACAGCGGCGCGCAGGAGGGCGCCCTGCGCCGGCGCACGCACGGCTTCTCGGTCCTGCCCGAGCAGCGCCTGCTGGGCGGCGGCAGGCTGTCCGCTCTGCTCTGGAAGGAGCGCGTCGCCTTCTTCCGAGACGTGAAGCATTGGTCGCAGATGCTGCTGATCGTGGGCCTCGTCTTCGTGTACCTTTTCAGCATCAGCCGGCTGCCGCACAACGCGCCGGAATTCTGGAGCCTGATCGCGTTCCTCAACGTCGGCACGGCGGGCTTCGTGATCGCGGCCCTGGGCCTGCGCTTCACGTTCCCGGCGATCAGCCTGGAGGGCCGCAGCTGGTGGGTCCTCAAGGCCTCGCCGCTGTCCGTCGGCCAGATCATGCGCCAGAAGTTCCTGTTCTCCCTGGCGCCGACGTTGGCGGTGGCGGCGACGTTGGGCTGGATGACGACGCGCTTCATCGGCGCCGACCGCTTCACGACCTGGGTGTCGGTCGCGGCCCTCGCCGGAGTCGGCGTGGTGCTGTGCGGCATGGGCGTGGGCCTGGGGGCGCTGTTCCCGCGCTTCAACGTCGAGAACATCCACCAGATCGAGTCCTCGCTCGGCGGCTTCGTGTACATGGCCGCCAGCCTTTTCTATATTGGGGGGACGCTGTCCATCCTCGCCTGGCCGATGCGCATGCACTTCCTCGCGATGATGGGCAGCCCGCGCGCCTGGGACGCCCCGTCCGCGTGGGCCGCCGCCGCGCTGTGGGCGGTCTTCAGCGCCGGGGCGTTCGGCGCGACCTGGATATTGGGCCGACGGGCCCTGGAGAACCATGAAGACTAGATCGCTGGCTTGGCTCGGGACGCTCGCGCTGTTGGCCGCTCCTTCCTTCGCCGCGGAGAGCGGCGCGAGCGCGGGGGCTCCGGCGGGCACGGCGCGCAAAGCGCCGAAAATCGCCGTGGTCATCGACGACTTCGGCCTGACGTATCCGAAGGACGTCCCCGACGAGGAATGGATGAAGCTCCAGCTTCCGATGACGTACGCGGACATGCCGGTCTCGCCGCGCACGACGAAAGTCGCCGAGGAGATCAAGGCGTCCGGCCACGAGCTGATCATCCATTATCCCTTCGACAAGTACCAGAAGCTGGAGCTGCCCAAGGACCGCGTCTCCGAGAGCGACCTGAAGAGCGTGACCGCCCTGCTCGACAAGGCCTTCAAGCAGATCCCGGGGCCGGCCGGGCTCAACAATCATCAGTCCCTGCGCGGCACGGCCAACCGGCCGATGATGGAGGCCTTCATGAAGCTCCTCAAGCCGCACGGGATCTATTTCCTGGACAGCCGCGTCGGGCCGAAGTCCGTCGCCTACGACGAGGCGCGCAAGGCGGGCATCCCCGCGGCCGTCAACGGGATCTTCCTCGACGGGAGCCGCGAGCCCAAGGCGCGGCATTCCAAGGACCCGGCGGCCCTGCCCGCGGCGATCGCCAAGGACAAGGCGGTCTGCATCCACTGGCTGCGCTACTCGGCCGCGCAGGCGCGCAAGAACGGCTCCGCCGTCGCGATCGGCCATCACTACTACCACGGCACCTACGAGTGCCTGGTCGAGGAGATGCCCAAGCTCCAGGCCGAGGGCATCGAGTTCGTCTTCGCCTCGGCGCTCGCGCGCTAAGGCGTCGACGGCCGCGCGAGCCGCTTAGGGCTGGGCGGCCGCGCGCGTCAGCTGGGTCTCGAAGGAGCGCGCCGGCGCTCCGGGGACGGCCCACCAGACCTGCGCGCGGTAGCCCGCGCTCCCGGAGGGCGCGAGGCGCACGCGGTATCGGGCTCCGTTGGAGAACAGCAGGTCCACCTGGCTCCCGTCGTTGATCGCGCCCCGCGCGGCCGCGGTCGAGGCCTCGATCGCGCCGGCCTGGGCCTCGCCCTTGAGCTCCGCCCCGGGAAGGTCGTCGGAGGCGAGGACGGCGTCGAAGCGGCCGGGGCCCTTCGCCGGCGACAGCGTCAGCCGCGAGGCCGTCAAGGAGTGGAACTGCAGCTCGAGCAGCTTCAGAGCCGCCTCGGCGCGGCCGAACCAGCCGGTCTTGAGCTCGACGCGGATCTCGTAGCGTCCCATGCCCTGGACCGCGGAGCCCTCGTACGCGCCGTCGAGGCCCTTGAGACGGAGCTTTCGCGGCTTCGCGGGCGGCACCGGCAGGGCCGCGACCGGCAAGGTCGCCGACGAGCAGTCGACCGGGGCGAACAGGTCGCCGGTCAGGCGGGGAGAGCCGCCGTTGGCGCACTTGAGCGGCGCGGCCGAGGCCGACGAGAAGGCGAGGAGAGCGACGAGGATCTTCATCGGACGGTTCCCTTCAGCGCGAAAAATTACCGGCGGTGGGAGTCGAACCCACAAGAGGTTGCCCTCGATCGATTTTGAGTCGATTGCGTCTGCCAGTTCCGCCACGCCGGCTTGCATCGCGCTGCCGAGCGATTCTATCAGTTTCGCGCGATCAGCGGACGTCCCCCTCGGGGGGCGGGCCGGCGGGCCGCCGGCGAGCGAGCGCCCCGAGGAAGAGATCGATCTGACGCCGGTCGGGCATCACGTACTGCGCTCCGGAGCGCTTCACCCGGCCGATGCGCACCGTCAGCGCGCGCGGGCCGATGGTCGAGAACGCCTCCTCGTCCGTGACGTCGTCGCCGACGAACACGGCGGTCCACGCGCCCTTCAGCGTCCGCCGGATCGCCCGCAGGGCGTGCCCCTTGTCCCAGGGGACGTCGAGGCGGAAGTCGAACGTCTTCTTGCCGCGCATGACGCGGTAGCGCGTCGAGCTCTCGAACAGGTCCCCGCGCATGCGCAGGCGGAGCCGGCCGTGGTGTCTGGGATGCACGCCGCGGTAGTGGACGGTCACGCCGAGCCGCTTGTGCTCGACGAGCACTCCGGGGATGTCGCGGAGCTGCTCCTCGAGCGTCTCCCGGATCGCGAGATCGAGGCCGACCGCGCACGGGTGCGCCCAGCGGACGCCCGGGCCGTCGATCTCGAGGCCGTGGTTGCCGGCGTAATACACTCCGCTCAGGCCGACCTTCGCGCGGAGATCCTCGAGAGACCGGCCGCTGATGACGGCGACCTTCGTGTCCGGCCTCCGGGCCAGGTCCGCCAGCAGGCGGCGCGTGGCCGCGGTGAGGACGGCTTTCTCGGGGGTCGCGGCGATCGCGGACAGCGTTCCGTCGAAGTCCAGCGCGACGAGAAGCCGGGCTCCGGCGAGCTCGGGATCGGCGAGCCGTTCCATCAGGAGGGGCCAGCGTTCGTCTCGCGCGCGTGCGTTTCGTGTCATCGTTCCGTTCCTCCGGGGACCGTCTCCGGAGCGACGCGGATGCGGGTCAGGTCCGCGATCAGGTTTCCGGCCCAGCGATAGATGTTGTTCTCCTTGACCGCGTCGCGCAGGCGGCCCATGCGCTCGCGGCGCTCCGCGGAGGGCATCTCCAAGGCGCAGCGGATGGCTTCCGCCCCTTGGTCGATGTCGTAGGGGTTGACGATCAGCGCGTCGCCGAGCTCGCGGGAGGCGCCGGTGAAGCGGCTGAGCACCAGGACGCCGTCTCCGTCCTCTCGCGCCGCGACGAACTCCTTGGCGACGAGGTTCATGCCGTCG
>DATNGC010000070.1:0-27343 GCA_035606075.1 Elusimicrobiota bacterium | reverse complement strand
TGCCGCTCACGGGCAAGGGCGTGGTCAGCACGATCGTGACCGAGCTCGCGACGTTCGAGGTCACCAAGGACGGCCTCGTGATGACGGCCCTGCACCCCGACGAGACGGTCGACTCCGTGAAGAAAGTCACCGGAGCGCCGTTCAAGGTCGCGGAGAAAGTCGCTCCGTACCAGCGCTAGAGGGAACATTCCGCGGAGCCCGGGGTCTCAACCCGTGTCGGAGCAGGAGTTCCTTCAGCAGCACGCGGTGCTGGTGTACAACCTGGCCCTGCGTCTGACCGGGAACCGCGCCGACGCGGAGGACTTGGCCCAGGACGCGCTGCTGCGCGCGGTGCGCGCCCTGCCGGGCTTCCGCGGCGACAGCCTGCTCTCGACGTGGGCGTACCGCATCACGGTCAACGCGTGGAAGAACCGGGTGCGCGCGGAGAAGCGGCGCAAGTTCTGGAGCACGGTGACGCTCGGGCTGGTGTCGGGCGCGGACGGCGAGGAGACGGTCCACGACATCAAGGCGGACGAGCCGGCCCTCGACGCGCGGCTGGAGACGGCGGAGCGCTCGGCGTCGGTGCAGAAGGCGCTGCTGCAGCTGGACGACGACGACCGGGCGATCGTCGTCCTGCGGGAGCTCGAGGAAAGATCGTACGATGAGATCGGCGAGATGCTCGGACTGGGGCAGGGGACGGTCAAGTCGCGCCTGTTCCGGGCCCGGGCGAAGCTGAAGACGCTTTTGACCAAGACGGCGGCGGCATCATGACCGACGAGACCCGCGAAGAGCTTTCCGCGTACATCGACAACGCGCTGCCCGAGAACGAGCGGCGCGATCTCGAGTCGCGCCTGGCCGCCTCCGCCGAGCTGCGCGGGGCACTCGAGGACTTGCGCGCGGTCTCGCGCGCGGTGAGAGACCTCCCGAAGGAGCCCTTGCCGCCGGGCTTCATGGTGCGCTTCCAGGCCCGCCGCGCCCGCGGCGACGCGCCGCGCGCCGACTGGGTGTTCCTCCCTCCCGCGGCGCGGCCCGTCGTGGGAGCGCTGTCGTTCGGCGTGATCGCGCTGATGATCTGGAGCAGGGTCCAGCCGGCGCAAGAGCAATTTCTCCATCCGGACGAGGCCGCGCGGGTCGCCGCCCCGGGCAACGCGCCGGTGTCGCAGCTCGACCTGCACGGGATGATCTCGGGAACGGCGGGTCCGGCGAGCTCCGACGCGAAGTCGCTCGAGATCGCGGGCGCCGCGCAGGCTCCGGAGCGGCCGCGCGACAAGGACGCGGTGCTCGAGGGCGGCGCCGGCGCGGCCGCGGACGAGATGAAGGCCTCGGCCAAGATCAGCGGCGTCTCCGCCGTTCGCGGCGCCAACGGCCGAGCGGCGGGCGCGCCGATCGCGGCCCCGGCGGCTCCAGCCGCGGCGGCCGCGGAGCCTCAGCTCACGGACCGCACGCGCACGACGATGTCCGAGGAGGAGCGCTCCGCGCGCAACGAGCAGCTGTTCGCCCAGCTCGAGGGCCAGAAGAAGGAGATGGGCATGCGCGTTCTGCCCAAGGGCGAGGAAGCCGGCGCCGGCACGAACTTCCTCGGCCTGCGCGAGCCCCCGGCCGCGCCGGCGATCCGAGCGCCCGTTCCGTCTCTGCTCAAGGCCAAGAAGAAAAGCGGCGCGTTGGCGGACACCGCGAGCGTGAACTCTCTGGCCGCCAAGCCCGCGGCCGCCTCCGCCGCCGGGCGCCTCGCGCCCGACGCGGGGCTGGTGTTCGGCGACGCGGGCAGCCTCGCGTCCTCGTGGGTCCTGCTCGGCCTTCCCGGCGATCCGCCGTCCTTCGACTTCTCCAACGGCCGCGTCGTGGTCATCAAGCCGTCCTCGACCAAGATCCTCTCGGTGACCCCGGGCGCCGACTCGGTGCAGGTGGTCTTCCGCACGCTCGAGCCCGACGAGGCGTCCGATCCCGCCAAGGATCGCGTGGCGCCTTTGCCCTCCTCCCCGAAGACCGTCCTCATCTACGACGCGTCGCCGCGATAATCGCGGGAACCTTTTCGCGGGACCGGAGTCATACCTCCCGAAGCAACGGAGGCATGACCATGAGATTCCCCGCGACGCTCGCCGTCCTCGCCGCTCTCGCCGCCGCCCCGGCCTCGGCTCAGCAGCTGATGGCCTGGCCCCTCGGAACCAACACCAACGTCTGGCACGGCTTCCTGCCGCGCCCCGACTTCCCGAGGCCAAACCCGATCCCGGTCCCGCACCCGCTCCCGCTGCCGCCGTTCCCGGCGGAAGCCCAGCCCGTCGCCATGTCCGGCTATCGCGTCGAGGGCGCCGTCACCGACCAAGTCGCCGAGCTCACCTACCGCATCACCTTCCATAATCCCACCGACCGCCGCCTCGAAGGCATGCTCATGGTCCCGATCCCGGCCGAGACCGCCCTCTCGGGCTTTTCGATGACCGTCGGCGGCAAGGAGACCAAGGGCGAGCTGCTCGAGGCGGGCCAGGCCGCGTCGGTCTACGAGAACATCGTGCGCCAGCAGCGCGACCCCGGACTGCTCGAGCTCGTCGGCGAGCGCATGTTCCGCGCCCGCGTGTTCCCCATCGAGCCGCGCGGCGACATCGTCGCCACGCTCAAGCTGACGCAGACCTTGCCCCAGAGCGGCGGCCTCGTCTCCCTGCGCGTGCCCATGCGCTCACTCGGCGCCGCCTCGGCCCGCATCGCCCTGCGCACCACCGAGCCCATGCGCAGCCTGTTCTCGCCAAACCCCGAGGTGAAGGTGGAGCGCCAAGGCGAGCGGGAGGCCGTCGTCGCTTACGAAGAGGGCTCGGGCGGCGTCCAGGACTTGGCCTTCATGTACTCGCTCAAGCGCGACCCGCTCGCCGCCGGCGTGCTGGCCTACCATGAAGAGGGCGAGGACGGCGCCTTCATGCTGAGCCTCTCGCCCAAGCTCGAGGATCCCGACGAGAAGCCCGCCCCCAAGGACGTCGTGTTCGTGCTCGACCGCTCCGGCTCCATGGCCGACGACGGCAAGATGGACCAGGCCAAGAAGGCGCTCCAGTATTGCGTGAGCCGCCTCGGCGCCGGGGACCGCTTCGGCATCGTCGACTTCGCCACCGACTGGAACCAGCTCGAGGACCATCTCCTGAGCGCCGACGACGCGAACAAGGCCCGCGCCAAGCGCTACATCGAAGGCCTCGATGCGTCCGGCGGCACCAACATCGAAGGCGGTCTGGCCCAAGGCCTCAAGCTGCTCTCGACCCACGACGGCCGCGTGCCCATGATCTTCTTCCTGACCGACGGAGTGCCGACCGTCGGCCAGACCGACGTCAACGCGCTCCTGGCGGCCGTTTCGTCCGAAAACGGCGGCGTGAAGGCGCGGCTGTTCAACTTCGGCGTGGGATCCGACGTGAATACCCTGCTGCTCGACAAGCTCGCCGACAACGGCCGCGGCGCCCGCGACTACGTCGCTCCCGGCGAGGACATCGAGGCCAAGGTGTCCGCCCTGTACCAGAAGGTGTCCCGCCCGGCCCTGACCGACGTCCATCTGGAGTGGCGCGGCGTCGAAACCGCCGAGGTCTACCCTCGCCCCGTCCCGGATCTATTCCGGGGGTCCGAGCTGACCTTGTACGGCCGCTACAAGGACGGCGGAAAGGGAACGCTGATCGTCACCGGCAAGTCCGGCGGCCATGAGGTCCGCTTCGAATACCCGGTCGACCTGCCGAAGTCGTCGTCGAGCAACTCCTTCCTGCCCCGCTTGTGGGCCGGACAAAAGATCGCCCATGAGCTCGACGCCCTGCGCCTCTCCAGCCGCCCCGCCGATCCCGAGGCCGTCGCGTCCATCGTGAAGCTCGCCAAGAAGTACGGCATCGTCACGCCTTATACCTCGTTCCTCGTGACCGAGGAGGGCGCCAATACCCAGAACGCCTTCAACATGGGCCGGCGGCGCTTCGAGGCCCTCTCAATGGACGCCGCCGCGAGCGGCTTCCGCGGCGGAGCCCCCATGGCGAAGAAGGCGCAAATGGATTCCCTGAAGCTGGGCGCGCTCAGCGGCGGCATGGGCGGCTCGGCCACGGCCGTGCGCGGCGCCTCCGTGGCGGCCGCTCCAGCGGCGGCTCTCCAAGCCTCCGAGAACGAGGCCGTCGCCGACCTCAAGCACGAAGGAATCACCGCCGTCGCCACCAAGACCGTCGGCGACAAGACGTTCTACAAGCGCGGCAAGACGTGGGTCGACGCGGACGCCGAGACCGACGAAGCTGGGCGCGCCCCCGTCGCCTCGGTCAAGGCCGGCAGCTCCGAGTACTTCGAGCTTCTCAAGAAGGCCCCGGAGCTCGCGCGCTGGTTCGCCCTCGGCGACGATGTGACCGTGCTCTGGCGCGGCACGCTGTGCAAGGTGGTCAGAGGAAATTGAATTCCCGGCGAGCGAGGGGAGAGGTCGAGGGAGCTCCCTCGGCCTCTCCCCCGGCGTTATCGCGAGAGTCTACCCGGGTAGACTGCCGTGGATGACTCTCGGCGCGGCTTGGAGAAGCTCAAGGCGAGCGGAGGAAGAGCCAGCGCCGGTTGTTTCGCGGTGAGGAGGAGATCGCCGTGGTTCCCAGAAATCTGAATCTCTCCCCGATCTTCGGCGGCCGGGAGCGCGAAGGCGAGATAGTAACGCCCGGCCGTCATGCCTGAGAAGGAAAAACGGCCCTTCGCATCGGGTTCGCCCGAAGAGACGAGCCCGGAGGCGTCGAGAAGATAGGGGGCGTCCGGATCGGCGCGGCGATAGAGCGCCACGCGGATAGGAGCCGGCGCTTTCACCGTGCCCGAGATGCGGCTCTTTTTCAACGGCGCGTCCTCGTCCGCCGCGATAAGCCCGGGCGCCGCGCCCGACTTCTCGAACCAAGCCTTCGCCGCGGCCTCGTCGCCTTGATGCCGGTAGGCGCGCGCGAGCTCGGCCGCCGCGAGGGGCCCCACGCGCCATCTCTTCTCGTCGGCGAGCGCGTCGAGATCGGCGCGAAGCTCGATCGACGGCGCCGCCGCGCCGGCGTGCCCGAGGAGCATCGACGCCGCCAGCATGTCGCCGCGGTTGACGCCGGCGAGCAGCGCGGCGCGCAGACCGTCCAAGTCCCAGCGCTTCTCGTTCTGTTCGTAAAGCGCGCGCAGAGACGGCAGGACGCGGGCGTCGGCAGGACCCGAGGCGAGCGCCAGCAGCGCCGGACGCGGATCGGAACCGCCGAACACGTCGGGCTTGAGCGAGTAGGCCTCGCGGTCCGGGCCGCGCGGCGTCTGCGTCAACACGACGTACAGCGTGCGTCCCTCGCCGAGAGAAACCCCGGACTCGCGGCCCACGCCCTTCGCCGAGGCCAGCAGCAGTCCGCCGACGTCGAGGGCGACCAGCGCGAAGAGCAGCGTGGTCGCTCG
Organism: Elusimicrobiota bacterium; assembly: GCA_035606075.1. GTDB lineage: Bacteria > Elusimicrobiota > Elusimicrobia > UBA1565 > UBA9628 > GWA2-66-18. The sequence goes on along the minus strand of DATNGC010000070.1, from coordinate 21,985 downwards.
CCGGCGCTTTCCCGCGACCCACGCGCGGGAGGCCGCGGCGGCCGGGAGGAAGACCAGCACGCCGAGAGCGGACACCGCCAGCGGCTCGCGGACGTCCATGGAGCCGTAGGGGAACCAGACCAGCGCGATCAGGTCGAGGACATGGCAGATGGCCCGCGCCGCGAGGAAGGCGGCGAATACCGGACCGGCGGCCAGGCCGAGCTTGGCGATCCAGCCCTGAGGCCGTTTCTTGGGAAGCGCGCGGCGCAACGCCCAGGCGAACGCCGCCGCGCACGCGAGCAGGACGAAAGCGATCAGCGCGGAGAACAGCGCCCGGCCGTGCGGCGCCGCGAAAAGCCTCCAGGCCGCGGCGTATAAAGCGTAGCCGCCGCGCCGCGGCAGGAGAAATTCCGGCCCCGGCGGCAGGCGCGAGGCGAACGCCATCGCCGCGAGCGCGGCGGCCGCGCCGAGCGCCGCGAGCAGCGCCATGCGCTAGTCCCCGTCGACCGTCAGCGCCGCGACCTTCTTGCCCGCGAACCTCTCGAGCACGGGCCGCACCTTCGCCGCGTCTCCGACCGCGACGATCGTCATCTCGTCCGGGCGGATGTAGGCCTTGGCCGCGCGCCGGGCCGACGCGGCCGTGACCGCCTGGATCCGCTCGACGTAATGATCGTAGTAGTCGTCCGGCAGGCGCATCTGCTTCTGATGGAGGACCGCGCCCGCCACGCCCTCCTGCGTCTCGAGGCCCCGTGCGAAGACCCCGGCGAGATACGCCTGGGCCTGGGAGAGCTCGGCCGGCGTCGGCCCCTTCTCGCGGAACCTCTCGACGTCCGCCAGCGTCTGGCTCAGCGCCGGCCCCGCGACCGCGGTGCGCACGGCCGTGCCGATCTTGAAGAACGAGCCCTGCAGCCGGTGGCCGAGGCGGCTCGAGATGCCGTACGTGAAGCCCTTCTCCTCGCGGATGTCGCGGGACAGGATGGAGGAGAACGAGCCGCCCAAGACGCCGTTGGCGACCAGGAGGTTGAAGTAGTCGGGATCGTCCTCGCGCGCGGACAGGTTGCCCAGCTGGAAGGTCACCTGCGCCGAGCCCGGGCGGTCGAAAAGATAGAACGCGCGTTCCACCTTGGGCGCGGCGACCGGCGGAGCGTCGGGCGGCGGCGGGCCGCCCCGCCAAGCGGAGAACGCCGACGCGACGAGCGTTTTGGCCTTGTCCGGCGCCAGGTCGCCGACGACGACCAGCACCGAGCCTCGAGGGGTGAAGAGCTTCTTGTACGCGGCGACGACGCGCTCGCGGCTCACGCGCGCGATCGAGGCGTCGGTCGGCGCGGTGATCGCGTACGGATGTCCGGCGAAGAGCTTCTTGGCGAACGCCACGCCCGCGAGAAAGCCGGCCTCGGCGCGGCCCGCCTCGAGCTCGTCCTGCATGTTGGACTTGCGCAGGGCCACCTCGGCCTCGGGGAAGGAGGGCGACCGGACGACCTCGGAGAGAAGGTCGAACATGGCGTCGGCCTTGTCCGAGAGCGCGGAAGCCTCGACCGTCATCGCGTCCGGCCCGGCGCCCGCGGAGATGGCGCCGCCGAACAGCTCGGCCGCGTCGGCGACCTGCCGCGAGGTCTTGGTCGCCGTGCCGTCGGTCATCAGCTCGCCCATCGCGTCGGCCAGCCCCGCGTCCTCGGCCGGCACGGCCGCCTCGCCGCCCGGCGTCGAGAGGATGGCCGTGACCATCGGCAGGCGCTTGTCCTGCACGAGGACGACGTCGAGACCGTTCTCGAGCCTCCACTCGACGCGCGGCGGCAGCGCGACCGATTTCATCGGACCGATCGCCGGCGGCTTGGACATGTCGATGCCGGCGGCGAGCGCCGACGGCGCGAGCGCAAGAACGAGCCAGAAGGTCTTCATTGGGCGCCTCCCGCGGCGACGTCGAACCAGGTCGCGGCCTCCGGCTTGAGATAAGCCGCCGCGGCGCGGCGGATGTCGTCGTTGGTCACCGACATGTAGCGGCCGAGCTCCTCGTTGGCGACCTCGGCGTCGCCGTCGAGCAGGGCGTCCTGCAGAAGCCGCGTCGCCCGCCCCAGCCGCGTCTCCTGAGCGCGCACCCAGTCGGAGCGGAACTTGATCTTCACGCGCTCGAGCTCGGAGGCCGACAATCCGTCGGCCCCGGCCGCCTTGGCCGCCTCCGCGATCAGCCCGCGGACCTTCGCGAAGGGCGCCTCCGGCTTGCGCACCGCCATCACGCCGAACAGCGCCGGCGCTTTATACTCGTCCCAGCCCGCGATCGGAAAGCCCAGGCCGCCGTCGAGGGAGACCGCGGACTGGCTCTCCTTGACCAAGGTCTGGTACAGGCGGGCGCTCTTGCCGCCCACGAGCGCGCGGCCGAGCAGGACCAGCGCGTAGTAGTCGGTCGTGCCGCGCGCGGGCATCCCCTTCCAGGCGACGGCCACGGCCGGCAGCTTCGCGTGCGCGTCCTTGAGCGGCACCACGCTCTCGCCGTCGGGGGCGGGCTCGGTCGCGTCCGGAGCCTTCGGACGCGGCTTGGCCGGGATCGGGCCGAAGTAGCCGTTGACGAGGCTGCGGACCTCGGCGGGGTCCACGTCGCCGACGATCGCCATCGTGATGTTGTCCGGCGAGTAATAGGCGGCGAAGAAGGCGCGCACGTCGGCGATGGAGGCCGCGTCGAGGTCGGCGAAGCTGCCGATCACCGGGTGCGCGTTCTGCCAGTTGGAGAAGGAATGCTCGCCCATGTCCACGTACTCGAGCGGACCGTAGGGCTCGTTGTCGACGCTCGAGCGCTTCTCCTCCTCGACCACCGCGATCTGGTTCTTGACCGCCTCGGGCGTCACGCTCAGCGCGCCGATGCGGTCGGCGTCGAGCCACAGCGCGGTCGCGAGAGCGTTCGAGGGCAGCTCCTCGTAGTAGAACGTGAAGTCCTCGTGCGTGGACGCGTTGTTGTCGCCGCCGACGGACTCCAGGTACTTGTCGAATCCGCCCTTGGGCACGTGCTTGGAGCCCTCGAACATCATGTGCTCGAAGAGGTGCGCGAAGCCCGAGCGGCCCCGCGTCTCGGTCCGGCCGCCCACGTTGACGATCATGGTCACGGCGACGACCGGCACGGAGGAGTCCTTGGAGACGAGCACGGTCAAGCCGTTGGTCAGCGTGAAGCTCGAGAAGTCGATGCGCGGGGCGGCGGGCTCCGCGCTCGCGGCGGCGGCGGAGCACGCCAACGCCATCGCCGCGCACAGCAGAAGGGTCTTCATGTTCATCTCCGTCCTTTGATGCGGATGGCGATCGGCAGGCCGTCGTTGGGGCCGCCGCGCCGCGGCGGCTTCTCGGTCTTGGGCCGCTCGGCCAAGACGATCATGCGCGGGCTTTCCAGCGCGTACGGCGAGCCGTCGAAGCCGCCCCAGGCGCGGACGTAGACGAGCCCCGCGCGGTCGAGCTGGGCGATGAGCTCGGTCAGCGCGTAGACGCGCATGCTGGCCGACGGCGGCGAGCGCCGGTCGTCGAGCCGCCCTTTTTCGAAGTCGAAGGCGACCTGGCCGCTGGGCTCGAAGCGGCGCAGCAGCCACTCGCGGTTGAGCGCGTCGATGAGGAGCTTGGCGCCGGGCTTCAAGGACTTTCTCACCGCCTCGAGCGCGCGCGCGTCCTCCCGGTCGTTGGGCAGGCGGCCGAAAGCGCCGTCGAGGAACAAGACGGCGTCGAAGTCGCCGCGGTAGGAGATCTCGCGCGGGTCCGCCTTCATGAAGTGGACGTTGAGCTTCTCGCCCTTGGCGGCGGCGCGTCCGGCGGCGAGAGCGCGCTCGTCGGGGTCGATGCCGAGCACGCGGTGGCCGCGCCGCGCCATCTCGAGCGTCGCCTTGCCCTCGCCGCAGCAGAGGTCGAGCACGCGGGAGCGCGGCTCCAGCGCGAGGAAGCGCTCGAGGCCGTCGGCCTGGGACTTCGGAGTGACGGTTTGCCGCCGCACGAACCGGATTCTATATAAAGGACGGCCGATTTTGATAAACTCGCCGCCACATGGCACTCAAAATCGGCGTCGTCCAGAATTCCCCGAAGTTCCTGAAGGCCGGAGCGAACATCCAGGCCGCCTTCGAGCTGATGGACCAGCAGCCGGCCGACCTCTGGGTCCTCCCCGAGTTCTTCGCCTCCGGCTACAACTTCAAGACCCGCAAGGAAGCCGCCAAGTGCGCCGAGCGCGCCGACGGGCCGCTCTCGCTGCTGCTCAAGGCCTACTCGGCCCAGAACGGCTGCGCCATCGTGGCGGGCTTCCCGGAGAGAGCCGGCGCCAAGCTCTATAACTCCGCGCTGTTCGTCAACGGCGGCAAGTCCCGCGTCTACCGCAAGACGCACGTGTTCGGCGGCGAGAAGAAGTTCTTCTCCCCGGGCGACACCGGGTTCTGGGTGGAGAAGGTCAAGGGCGTCTCGGTCGGCGTCATGATCTGCTTCGACTGGTTCTTCCCGGAGAGCGCGCGCACGCTCGCCCTCAAGGGCGCGCAGGTGATCGCCCACCCCTCGAATCTGGTGCTGCCATGGGCTCCCGAAGGCATGAAGATCCGCTCGCTGGAGAACCGGGTCTTCTCGGCCACGGCCGACCGCGTGGGGGCCGAGCGCGGCCTGGGCTTCATCGGCTCCTCCCAGGTCGTGGCGCCCAACGGCGAGCTATACTTCCGCCTCAGCCGCGACCAGGCCCAGGCCGCGGTGGTCGAGATCGACGCCTGGACGGCCAAGGACAAGAAAGTGCACCCGGCCTGCGACTTGTTCAAGGACCGCCGCCCCAAGTTCTATGGCCGCTAAGCGCGCCAAGGGCGGCGAGGCCCTGCCGGCCAAGGCCGTCCGCGAGTCGGTGACCGACGTCGCCGACCTGATGTTCCCCCCGGACGCCAACATGCACGGAACCGTGTTCGGCGGCAAGGTCCTGCAGATGGTGGACAAGGCGGCCTCGGTCTGCGCGATGCGCCACGCGGGCAAGCCGTGCGTGACGGTCGCCATGGAGCGCGTCGAGTTCCTGATCCCCATCCGGGTGGGCACGTTCCTGATCGCCAAGGCCCGGGTCAACCACACGGGCCGCTCCTCCATGGAGGTCGGCGTCGAGGTCTACGCCGAGGACATGCCCGGCGGCACCCGCCAGCACACCAATTCCTGCCTGGTCACGATGGTCGCGGTGGACGGCGGCGGCCGGCCGTCCCCCATCCCGTCCCTCCTGCTCGAGACGCCCGACGAGAAGGAGCGCTGGCAGGCCGCCGAAAAGCGCCGCCTGGCGCGCAGCATGGCCCGCCGGGCCTAAGAGCCTCCCGGCTCTTACGAAGGTTCGCGTTTCCCGGACTTATCCACAGTATCCACAGGGCCCTTTTGGGGCCTTTTCAAGTCCTTCCCGGACGTCCGGCCGGACCGTCTAGGACCTTTCGAGGCCTCGGAGGGGGTGGCTAAAAACATGACCCTTTCGCTAATAAATGATACTTGACGGACGGAGGTGCGTGATATAATTCAGACAGCCCCGACGAGGGGGGCCCCGCCGAAGGGCCCGGACAAGTCGCGAATAAGAGGTTATACGAGACCCATGAGCATCCAAGGCAAAGTGAAGTGGTTCAACGATCAGAAGGGTTACGGCTTCATCACCCCGGACGACGGTACCCCGGACGTGTTCGTTCACCACTCGGTGATCCAGGGCAACGGCTTCCGCACCCTCTCCGAGAACCAGACGGTCCATTTCGATCTGATGCAGACCGACAAGGGCCCGAAGGCCGCGAACGTCGTCAAGCTCTAAGAGCTGACGCGGGTTCCGAAAGAGCCCCCCGCCCGGCATAGCCGGGCGGGGGGTTTGCTTTTTACACCGCCTCGAATCGAGTAGAATCGCCCCATGAAAGACTGGACCGCGGACGAAATGCCTTCCCAGGCCGGGAAACTGGCCATCGTGACCGGCGCCAACAGCGGGATCGGCTATCACACCGCCTTGGAGCTGGCCCGCATGGGCGCGAAGGTGATCCTGGCCTGCCGCAATCCCCGGAAAGGAGAGGACGCCCTCAAGCGGCTGAAGACCGCCCTGCCCGGCGCCCAGGTCGAGCTCGCGGAGCTCGATCTGTCGAGCCTCAAGTCCGTGCGCGCCTTCGCGGCGGCCTTCGCCGCCCGCGGAGCGGCGCTCGATCTGCTGATCAACAACGCGGGCATCATGGCCCCGCTCTCCCGCAAGACGACCGCGGACGGCTTCGAGATCCAGATGGCGACCAACCATCTGGGCCATTTCCTGCTCACGTCCCTGCTGCTGCCCTCCCTGCGCCGCGCGCCGGCGCCGCGCGTGATCACCGTCGCCTCGATCGCCCACCGCCGCGGCCGCATCGACTTCGGCGACCTGCAGAGCGAACGGAGCTACTCCCCTTTCGCGTCCTACGCGCAGACCAAGCTCGCCAACCTGCTCTTCGCCTTCGAGCTCCAGCGCCGCGCCGACAGGGCGGGCGTGAAGCTGCTCAGCGTCGCGGCCCACCCGGGCGTGGCGCGCACGAGCATCATCGAGAACGGCCTGGGCGGGGGCCGAGCGACGCTCCTGACCCGCCTGATCGCCCTTTTCGCCGGGCTCTACACCCACTCCGAGGAGCAGGGCGCCCTGCCGACGCTCTACGCCGCGACGATGCCCGACGTCGTCCCGGGGGGCTATTACGGCCCCGACGGCTTCCGCGAGATGACGGGCTTCCCCGTCCGCGTCGATTGCAAGCCCCAGGCCAAGGACTCCGCCGCGGCGGCGCGGCTGTGGGAGGTCTCGCAGAAGCTCACCGGGGCGAAGTTCGAGCTCTGAACTATCCCCGGGGATAGTCCGTCAACGGACCGGCCGGAAGCCGAGCGTCACGTTCGCATTGCCGGGCGCCGCGGCGCCCCTCAGAGCGGACGGCAGATAATCGGCTTTGCGGCTCCAGGAGCCGCCGCGCACCACGCGATGCTTCGGAGCCGGCTCTTCCCAGGCGGAGCCGTCCGACGGCGCGCCCTCGTAGGACTCGTGGTAGGAGTCTTGGACCCACTCGTAGACTTCCCCCGCCATGTCGCAGAGCCCCTGCTTGGTGCTCCCTTTCGGCTTGGAGCACACGGGCGCGCTCGTCTTCTTGCCGCAGCCGTAGCCCTTTTCGTCGAGCACGGCTCGTCCGCAGGTCGGCGGGGCGTCGCCCCAAGGATACGGCCGCTTCTTTCCCGCGGAGCGGGCGGCGTATTCCCACTCGGCCTCGGTGGGCAGGCGCCCGCCCGCCCAATGCGCGAAAGCGGCGGCCATGTCCCACGTCACGCAAACCACCGGTTGGTCGTCGCCCGTGAAGGGCGCGGTCGCGCATTGGGTGGAGAGCTCGACGCAGGCTCCGGCCGCGACGCAGGCCTGGTACTGCTTGTTGGTGACGGGGCTCTTGGCCATCTCGAAGGGCTTGACCTGCACTTGGTGGACGGGCTTCGCGTCGGGCCACCGGTCCGACCCCATCGAGTACAGCCCGCCGGGCAGCGCGACCCACTGGATCGCGGCCGCCGCCGCCAAAGCGAGCATCAGCCCAGGTCGGCGGGGAGCGCGGCCGGCTCGGGCTTATCTTCGCCTTTGCTGAGGCGCTCGATCTTTTGCAGCGAGGCATCCAGTCTCTTGAAGGACTTGGACTCGATGTCGTCGTACTCCTCGCGCAGCTTTCCCAGCTTGTCGCCCAGCTCCACGAAGCGCTCCTTGAACTTGCCGTAGGTGTCGCCGAACTGGGAGACGAGCTTCAGGATCTCCTGCGTCGCCAGAGTGAAATGGAAGTTGTCGAACGCCTGGCGCACGACGCCCAGCACGGCGTACAGCGAGAAAGGGGAGCACAGCACGACCTTCAGCTTCAGGGCGTCGTCCACCAGCCCTGGAAACGCCTCCTGGATAAACCCATAGACCTGCTCGTTGGGGATGAACAGCAGGACATAGTCCAGCGTCCCCTCCTCCACCGAAACATAGTCTCTTTTCTGTATCTCTTTGATCCGGGCCTTCACGTCTTTCTCGAAATCCTTTCTATAGCGGAGCCGTTCGTCCTCCGTGGCCGCATGGCTGTAGCGAAGCCAGTTGTCCAACGGGAACTTCACGTCCATGTTCAGCTTCTTCCCGTCGGGAAGGAGGAACGTGAAGTCGGGCCGCGACGCGCTCGTGTCGAGCGCCCGATTCTTCAGGTATTGGACTCCCTCTTGGAGGCCGGAGGCCCGCAAGATGTCGTCGGCCATGCGCTCGCCCCACTGCCCGCGCGCCCGCGAGTTGTCGAGCAGGCCGCGCAGCCCCTCCGTGGTGGACGCCAGCTTGGCCGTCTGCTCGGCCGTGTCCTTGAGGCCCTTCTCGAGCGAGCCGTATTTCACCGCGCGGTCGCCCTCGAACTTGCGCACGAGGTCCTCGTACGCCTTGAGCCGGTCGGCGAGCTTGTCGACCGCGCTCTCCACGGCCGCCTTCTTCTCCTCGAGCTCCCCCTTCTGGCGCACGCGCTCGGTCTCGAACTTCGACTCGGCGAGCTCGAGCAGCTGCCGGAAGTCCTCGCGCATCTGCACGCGCACCGCGTCGTCGTTCTTTCGGGAACTAAAGAAAACGAGGTAGAAGGCGACGCCGGACACGCCCGCCCCGGCGATCACCGCGAGAAGCAGCGTGAGAGCGTTCACCGGCGCGCCCTCGCCCGCCCCAGGATGTCCGCCGTCTCGAGGTCGATGCTCTCCATCTTGCACGTGCGCCCCGTCTCGAGGTAGAGCTTGAGCTTGGCCAGCCCGTCCTCCCAGGCGCGCGCGTAGCCGCGATAGAGCTCGTCGCAGGACGGCCCCGCGCCGAAGCCCGCGTGCAGGAGCGTGACCTCGCTGAGCCCGCGGCGCCTGCCGATGAACACGCTGACCAGCGGCGGCGCGCGGCGGTCGCCGCGCACGGGCTTGAACAGCCACGCGACCTTCTTGCCCGGCTCCAAGTCGACGAACGTCCCCTCGCGCTCTCCCAGCCCCTTGCACAGGCTGCCGCCCAGCTCGCTGCGCACGCGAGGCCAGACCATCCTCACGCGTCCGGCGTTGCGCGCGTCGGTCTCCGCCCCGAGCAGCCACCAGCGCGTGAGCTCGCGGGCGGAGGTGAGGGCCTGGTAGACGGCCTGCGGCTCGGCGCGCAGCTTCACGGCGAAGCGGATGTCGCGAGTCTTGGAGCGGGGTCGGCGGGGAACGGCGGCGGACATGGCTTCCAGTTTAGCAGAGCGGCGAAGCCTCGACCAGGGGTCAGAGCGGCGACTTGCGCCGCGGGCCGGGGATGACGATCTTCGGGCCGCCGGGCCCGGCGGTGTACGGATGGAAGGAGCCGATGAGATGCTGGAACCGGTCCATGCCCTTGTCGTGGCCGCCGACGGTCGCCGGGTAGGTCAGGACGTAGAAGCCGGCCTCGCGCCCGTCGACGAGGATCGGCACGACCGCGTACTCGTGGTAGCGCTGGTTGATGCGGCGGCCGTCCTTGTCCGTGACGACGCCGATCGTCACTCCGCTCGTCGCGGGCGTCGGGGACAGAACGCCGAAGTACTTGGCGTCCAGGCCGGACTCGTTCAAGGTGATGGTCGGGATGTCCTTGCGGTCGATCGCCACGCGCTGGTCCAGGGGGCGCGAGCTCGGCCCGAAGACGAGCGCGTCCTTGCCGTAGACGTCGTTGAGGGTCTGCTTGATGAAGTCCGAGGAGCTCGTGTACATCTCGGTGAACCCGTTGCGGATCGCGTGCGGGCGGAAGGGCTTGAACCAGCGCACGGTCAGCGTCGGCGCTCCGAGGTAGAAGTCCTTGTCGAAGGGGCCGATGAAGGTCACCTGCGAGAACGCGTCGTACTGCGCGTCCGCGAGGACGTCCCAGCCCCAAGGCGCCGAGACGGTGAAGTCGCCGGAGACGGATCGATAGGAAACGTAGGGAGGCGGATTGCAGGCGGCGGCGAGGGCGGCGGCCGCGGCGACAAACGCGAGAGCGCGCAATCTCATCGTAGGGACTGAGTATAACAGGACCGTGAAGCCTTGTCCAGAAGACGAGCGGATCAGCGGACCGTCGCGGCGGGGCCGTCCGCGAGACGGGCCGCCACCGCCGCCGCGAGCGGCCGGTCCCCCAAGCGCCGGGCGGCGCGCTCGGCGCGGCGGTACAGGAGGCGCGCCTCGCCGCCCCGACCCCGCGCCTCGAGGACGCAGCCCTCGAGCGCCTGCAGCTCCGGGTCCCACTCGAGCTCCGCGTCCTGGCGCGCGACGTCCACCAGGCGGTCGGCCTGGTCGGCGAGCTTGAGGCGGTTCAGCGCGTAGGCTTTCCACAGAAGGGCCTGGCCGCAGTCGGGCGCCGCCGTCCGCCACTTGTCGAGCTCCTCGAGGACCTTGGGCGCCTGCCGCGGCGCGGCGAGCAGAGCGTCGAGGCTGTCGGGCCAGAGGCGGTTGGGCGTCAGGAGCTTGAACGGCGACTGCGGGACCAGCCACGCGTTGACGCCCGTGCGCTTGAGATAGACGAGCGCGCGGTCGTCGGCGTAGGCCAAGCGCCACTCCGGGTCCTCGTCGAGGACCTTCGCCGGCGCCTCGGCGCGGCGGTTGCGGATGACCGCGTAGTCGAAGCGGTACACCGCGTCGAGCGCGTGGAAGCGCCGCGTCCAATCCAGCGCGTCGCGGCGGAAGGACTCGGGATATAAAGACAAGCGCCGGTCGAAGAAGACCGGGCGGTCCGTCAGGCCGATCAGCTCGGCGCCGGTCTCGGCCTCGTTGAACATGCGTCCGCGCACGCCGCTCGCGTTGAGGAAATGGACCGCGCCGGTCAGCGACGGCGCGCCGTAGCCGCCCGAGCGCGCCAGCGGCTTCGTCACGACCGCGACGTAGGCGGCGAGCAGGAGCGCCGCGAACGCGCACCAGCGCAGGACGCGGGGCCAGGTGTCGTCGCGCGGGCGCACCGCGTGGCCGATCGCCAGGGCGATCACCGGGCAGGCCGCGAGCACCGCGAGAGGACGCATGCCCGGCAGGGGCACGGACAGCGCGAGCACGCTCGCCGACGCGAGCGTGGTCACGAACTCCTGCTGGAGGGTGACCCAGCAGGAGGCCAGGCCGGCGATGAGGAAGAGTCCGTACGGCGAGACGATCGAGGTGCGCCACAGCGTCGCCCCGGAGGCCGCGTCGGCGAACAGGTGCTCCAGCAGGCCGTAGCCGTGCGGGTTCCAAGAGAAGACGATCGCGCAGGCGATCATCATCAGCCAGTAGCCGAGGCGCTCGCGCGCGGCGGTGCGCAGCGAGGTCTTGAACACCTTGAGGCCGACGAGCCACAGCGCCAGCGGGGCGCTGGAGCCGTGCAGGTTGGCCCACAGGGCCGTCAGCGCGGCGGCGCCCGCCGCGTCGGCCCAGCGGAAGCGCCGGCGCGGCCTCAGCAGGCGCACGAACAGCGCGAAGAACAGGAAGTCGAAGGCCAGCGGCGTCTCGGCCAGGCCGGACCACGCGGCGCAGGCGCCCAGCGAGAGCAAGGTCGCGGCGATCATCGGGCTGCCGTGGCTGATCGGCAGCAGCAGCGCGAACGCGCCGGCCGCGGCGGCGCTCGTGACGACGGAGACGAGCATCGGACCGCCGAGCGCGTCGAGCTTGGCGAACAGGACGTCGGCGAGCCAGGAGTGCGTGGTCCAGCGCGCCCCGGCCGCGCCGAAAGAGAACGGCTCGGTCCGCGGCAGCGTGCCCTTCGAAAGGATCTCCGAACCGAGTTTGACGCGGATCCACGTGCTGGGCTCATGCACCGAGAGACACGCGACGGCGAAGACGAAGGCGAAGAGCAGGGCCGACAGGGGCCAGTGCGGGTGGTGAGGCTTCTCGTGCGGGTGCGCCGCCGAAGCCGTCTTCGCGTGAACCTTCATCGCGGCTATTCTACCAAGTCCAGGAACGCGGGAGATTGGCTACAATCCCTTTTCGGAGGACGAATCATGGATTTCAACCTGAGCGACGCGCAGAAGGACATCCGGGACACGGTCCGCAAGTTCGCGGAGACGCGGATCAAGCCGCGCGCTCACGAGCTCGACGAGAAGGAGGAATTCTCCGTCGAGCTGACCAAGGAGATGGGCGCGCTCGGGATCTTCGGCATCATCGTCCCGGAGGAGTTCGGCGGCCAGGGCCTCGACTACCTCTCCTACGTGATCGCCGTCGAGGAGCTCGCGCGCGTGGACGGCTCGCACGCGGCGACGGTCGCGGCCGGCGTCAGCCTGGGCATCGCGCCGCTGCTGTACTTCGGCAGCGACGAGCAGAAGAAGAAATACCTGCCGCGCCTGGTCAACGGCGAGGGGCTGTTCGCGTTCGGGCTGACCGAGCCGGGCGCGGGCTCGGACTCGCGCGGAAGCAAGACGAAATCGGTGGAAAATCCCGACGGGTCTTGGACGATCAACGGTTCCAAAATATTCATCACCAACGGGTCGTGCGAGCTGACCGACGGGATCATCGTGCAGACGGTCAGCGGCGGCGACGCGGACGCGCCGGAGTTCACGTGCCTGATCGTCGAGAAAGGCACGAAAGGATTCACGACGAAGACGATGCACAAGAAACTGATGTGGCGCGCGTCGAACACCGCCGAGCTCTACTTCAGCGACGTGAAAGTGCCGGCGAACAATGTTTTGGGGAAGCGCGGCGCGGGGTCCAAGCAGATGCTCAAGACGCTCGACTCCGGCCGGCTCTCCATCGCGGCGATGGGCCTCGGCTGCGCGCAGGGCGCCTACGAGTCCGCGCTGACCTACGCGCAGCAGCGCAAGCAGTTCGGCAAGCCGCTCTCCCGCTTCCAGGCGATCTCCTTCAAGCTCGCCGACATGGCGATGAAGATCGACCACGCGCGCACCTTCCTTTACAAGGCGTGCTGGATGCGCGACACGGGCCAGCGCTTCGGCAAGGAGTCGGCGATGGCGAAGCTGTACTGCTCGGAGGTCGCGCAGTGGGTGGCCAACGAGGCGGTGCAGATCCACGGCGGGTACGGGCTCATGAAGGAGTTCGACGTCGAGCGCTTCTACCGCGACCAGCGCCTGCTGCAGATCGGCGAGGGCACGTCCGAGATCCAGCGCCTCGTGATCAGCCGGGCGATCGGCTGCTGACGCCAGCCGCGGGGGCGTGGACGTACTCGAGCGTCTTGCGCCCGTAGTCGGGCAGGCGCATCTCGTAGCGCGAGGGCCGGGCGTGGTCGGCCATCTGCCGCTCGGGGTTGTACACGCTCTTGAACTTCCACAGCATCTTCACGAAGTTCGTCTGCCCGTGCAGGAGGCGGTCCGCCGCGACCGTGGCCGCGCCCTTGAGCGCCGACCAGCCCAGGTGCTTGCGCGAGAGCACGGCCTGCGTGGCGACGAGCTGCTTGTAGAACTCTTCGAGCGGCATCTTCGTGGGCACGACGGCGTGCTGGACGTCGAAGAGGCGGTAGTCCCGCGTCGTGAACTCGCGCTTGTCCGTGGTCCAGGTCTCGGTGCCGGGATAAGGCGTGTTCACGGTGAGGTGCACGATTTCGGGCACCGAGGACGCCCACTCGCGCACGATCTCGAAGCGGCGCGCGTCCCAGCTCGGATCGGCGATGAGGTTCACGGCCACGCTGATTCCGAGGGTGCGCACGAAGGCGAGGGCTTCCTCGTTCTTGCCCAGGTTGACCCTCTTGCGGTGCGCCTTGAGTCCTTCCTCGTCGATGGCCTCGAGTCCGAGGAAGATGTAGTTCAGCCCCAGCCGCTTCCAGCGGCGGAACACCTCGGGATTGCGCATGAGGACGTCGGCTCGGGTCTCCATGTAGTACTGCTTGCGCACGTCGAGGCGCTCGGCCTCGGCCGCGATGGCCATGCCGTGCTCGGGGTGGACGAAGGCGACGTCGTCGACGAGGAACACGCCGGGCTCGCGGATGGACGCGAGGTCCGCCGCGGCCTTGAGCGGATCGATGGTCCGGTAGCTGCGGCCGTAGAACGTCCACGCGCTGCAGAAGGAGCAGTCCCACGGGCAGCCGCGGGCGAACTCGATGGAGGCGCAGGGATCGAGCGAGCCGATGAAGTACTTCCCGCGCCGGCGCGTCAGGTCGCGCGCGGGCGAGAGGTCGTCGAGGCTTTTCACGAACTGCGGGGCGGGGCCGAGCCCCTTTGCGGTGACGGCGCCGGGCACGGTCTCGAGCGGACGGCGGGCGGCGACGGCCTCGAGGAGCATCGGCGTCGTGCTCTCGCCCTCGCCGCGCAGGACGCAGTCCATGGCGCCGCCGGAGTGCTCGAGGATCTCGGCCGCGGTGAAGGACGCGCTATGGCCGCCGCAGAATAGGAAGCATTCCGGCGACAGACGGCGCGTCTCGTCCGTCAGGTCGAGCACCTCCGGAATGTTGGCGAGATAATTGAGCGAGAAGCCGACGGCGTCGGGACGCCAATCCGCCAGGATCCGGCGGTAGTCGTCATGCGCGAAGATCTGCAGATCGAGGAGCCGCACGTCGTGTCCGGCCTTGCGCGCGGCCGCGGCGACGAGCTCGAGGCCCAAGGGCTCCAGGCGCAGGTAGATCTCCGAGTACATCAGCGGGCTGGGATGCACGAACAGGACTTTCATGGCCTCTCCTTGCGAGGAGGCATCGTATCAAGGGGCCGATGAAGCAAAAGCTCCGGGAACGCAACGCTTTTGTCCCCTCCGAGGGGCCGAAGGACCCGCGATTGCGCGACCGAAGGACCCTAGGTGGGACGGAGCGCTTCCTCCTATAATTACAACATGATCCTACTCGGCCTCCTGCTTTCGCTCGCCGCGCCCTCGCGCGCCCAAGTCGCGCCGGCGGCCGGGCCCGCGCCGGTGGGGCAGGTCGACGAGCGCAATCTGGACGAGGTCTTCAAGCGCTTCACGTCCGGCAAGCCGATGCTCCCCACGCTCAAGGAAGTCCAGGCGGAGCAGCTCAAGCGCGACCTCGCCGCCCCGCTTAAGAGGGACGAGGCCGCGGTCGTCCCGTCCGGCGCCGGCATCGGGCTGTTCAGCCAGCCGCCGAGGGACGGCGTGCGCCGCGACACGACGGAGCGCGTGGACGTCACCGTGAGCCGTCCCGTCTCGCGCGTGGAGCTCGGCGTCGGCGTTTCCGAGGAGGACATCGACATCGGCCGCCGCCGCATCGCGGGGGGCCAGAGCGCTTACGGGTTCGTCTCGCTCGATCTCTCGAAGATCCCGCTCAAGCGCAAGCTCTTCCATTCTCCGACCGCGACCCACTCGGAGGTCGTGCTGCAGGACGACCGGGTGCAGGTCTCCAAGGACGAGTACACGGTCGACTTCCTGAAGCATCCCGCCGGCGGCGCGAAATAGGAAGCCCGCGGCCGGGATTGAACCGGCGACCTTTCGCTTACAAGGCGAGTGCTCTACCGCTGAGCTACACGGGCGACAAGTGATTATACAATCGGGCTATCCCCGGGGATAGCCGGCCCGCCGCGAGTCTGACATAATAGTGCCGTGCTCCAAACCCGCGCGCCGCGCCCTCTTCTCGTCTCGGACGCGTTCACCTTCCTCGCCGTCGGGGGCGCGGCCGTCGTCGTCCCCCTGAGCTTGGGCCTGTACGTCCGCACGAACGCGGTGTGGAGCATGACGGGCCCGCTCGCGACGTTCCTCTGGCTCGCCCTGATCCTGCCGCACTACACGTCGTCCTATCAGCTGCTGTACTGGGACCGCCGCGCCGAGATCCTGCGCTCCCCTTCTTTTTTCCTCGCCGGCGTGCTCGTGCCGCTCGCGACCGCCGTGCTCCTGATGCTGGTCTACATCGACCGGCCGCTGCTCACCATGGCCGCCCTGCTGCACATCCTGTTCCTGCTCAGCGGCTGGCACTACGCCAAGCAAGCCTACGGCGCGACGCTCGCCCTCAGCGCCGCCAAGCGCAGCCCCCTCTCGCGGCCGGAGAAGGACGCCCTGCGCGCCAACCTGCTCGCGCTGGCGGCCGTGATCTTCATCATGCCGAACACGCGGGGAAATCTCTTCGCCTACGAGTATCTGACCTATCACCCGCTCGGCCTGCCGTTGTGGGTCGCCGTTCTCGGCCTCGGCGCGTTGACGGCGACGTTCGTCCGTTTGGCGCTCGTCTTCGCGCCTCGTCTCAAAAGCGGCGCCGGCCTATCGTGGATCGCCGTCGCGTCGTTCCTGTCGATCTACGCCTGGGGCGTTCCCTTGATCCTGTATCCGAACGTGTTCCACGCCTTCCGCGACGTGCCCTTCGTGGCCGCTCTGCATTCCCTGCAGTACATGGTGTTCGTCCTCGCCCTGCGCCTCAACCGCGAGCCCGAGTCCCCTCGCGCCCCCGCGCCGTGGCTCGCCGTCGGCGCGAGCCTGCTGGCCGTCATCGTCGTGGGCGACGTCCTCGCCCGCATCCTGCCCAACTGGCTCGACCGCGTCATGGTCTACGACCGCGCGGCGCTCGGCGTGGGCTTCTTCTTCTCCGCTTCCACGCTGTTCGTCAACATCCACCACTTCTTCATCGACTCCGTGGTCTGGCGCGGCGACAACCACGAGTTCCGGGAGATGATCGCCGGGAAAGCCGCCGGCTGATCAGCGCGGCAGGAGCTCGAGCCCGTCGAGCTTGACCGTGTCCCAGCCCTTCTCGAGCCCGTCCAGCGCGATCGTGTCCCCGCCGCGGCGCAGCGTCACCGGGAAATCCGCCGTCGCCCGCTCGCCCGTCGACGGCGCCAGCGCGATCTGACGCGGCTTCTCCGAGCCCACCGTCAGCGACAGCGCGACGCTTTTCTTGCCGCCGTTGCCGTAGCGCAGGCGCAGCATCCGCGCTCCGGCCGAGGCCGCGCCGATCCCGAACACCAGACGGCTGCCCTTGATGCCGAGATTGACCACGGAGCCATCCTTCGCCGCCTCGATCGGCCCTTGGCGCGCGGCGAGCGCCGCGGGATAGGCGGCCGGCGCGCTCGTCGACGGCGCGAGCGCGAACGAGTCCAGGGAGAGCCCGTCCGTCTCCGCCGAGACCAGCATCGTCAGCACGCCCGGGATCAAGTAGACATCCTTGACCGCGAGGTCGCGGAACTCTCCGCCCGTCGCCGGCACGTCGACCGTCGCGACCGCCTGCCCCTGCACCTCGAAGCGCAGCCGCCCTCCGCTCGCGCTCGCCGCGCGCACCGTCAAGTCGTGATAGCCGCCCGTCACCGCGTCGATCGTGTAGCGCAGCCAGTCGCCCGCGCGCAGCCCGGTCAGCGCGTCCGCGCCGGAGAGCGGATGCGTCGCGTGGAAGGCCACGCCTTCGCCGCCGTTGTCGTAATAGATCGCCTTCATCCGCGCCGGCAGCGGCGACGGCGGGAAGAAATGCGGCACCGGGCCTGACGCGCCCGCCGCCTCGCCCTTGGGATCGAACGCGTCGGCCTTGAGGACCGGCGCGAGGCGCGGCGGCAGCTCCCGCGCGGACAGCGCGACGGACGCCGAATGCTCGAGCGCCGCGCCCGAGCGCAGCGGGATCGTCAGCACCCTGGCTCCGGCGTCCCAGGACCAGCCCTTCTTCAGCGAGGCCGGCGCGCGGCGCAGGTGCAGATGAAGGACGTACTCCTTCGCCGCGAAGAGCTTGTTGGACTCCGCGATCCGCACGCGCACGGCCGAGGGCGTTTCATCGGAATCGATCTTCGTCACCGTCGCGCGCCCCTTGAGATAGTCGAAGCTGGCCCCGTCGTCGCGGTACAGCGTGAAGCTCGACGAGCCGGACGGGTAGATCTCGACCGTCAACGGGTCCCACGGCTTCTCGCCGGTGTTCTTCATGTCCGGCGCCATCGGGATGATCGCCCCCGCCCGGACCGCGACGGGGATGCGGTCCTGCGGCGCTCGGACCACCCAGTCGCGCCCGCCCTCGTACTCGACGCCGTCGTCCCAGTCGAACCACTTTCCCGGCGGGAAGTAGACCGAGCGGTTGGCGAGGCCCTCGCGGAGGACCGGCGCGACGAGAAGCTCGCGGCCGAAGAGGTATTCGTCGCCGGGAGCGGCGACCGATCCGGGGTCGCCGGGGAATTCCAGAAGGAGCGCGCGGGTCAGCGGGAGACCGGTCCGACTGGCTTCCCACGCATAAGAATAAATATACGGCATCAGCCGGTAGCGAAGTTTGAGGTAATGCCGCGCGCCCTGCTCCGTCGCCGTGCCCAGCCCGTACGGCTCCGGCACGCCGCCCGCCTTGTGCGCGCGCGTGATCGGGCCGAAGGCCGAGAACTGCATCCAGCGCTCATAGAGCCGCGCGTGCGCGCCGAAGCGGTCGTTCTTGTAGTCCCCAACCAGGAAGCCGCCCGTGTCCGACGTCCAATACGCGAAGCCCGACAGCCCGGAGTTGAGCATCTCCGGGGGATGCGCGCGCAAGGTCGCGTAGTCGCTGTAGACGTCGCCCGTCCAGACCGCGGCGTGATGCCGCTCCAGCCCCGCCGAGCCCGCGCGCGTGAGCACGAACGGCCGCCGGTCGGGATGCACCGCGAGCTGCACGCCCTCGAAGCTCAGCGTGCTCAGGAACGAGTACTGGTTGTGGACCTCGGCCGGCGAGCCGGCGTGATAACGCGTCCGCGGCGGCTCGCCCTCGGGCTCGGTCAGGTCCAGCCACCACCCCGAGATCCCCGACTCGTCGAGCACGCGCGTCTGCGGCCACAGCCAATCGTTCATCTGCGGCGACGTGAAGTCGAGCAGCTTGCCTCCGTACCAGCCCGCCTCGACCGGGCCGCCCTTGCCGTCGGTCGCGAAGACGCCCCGCGCCCAGCCCGAGGCGAAGGTCGGCGACTCGCTCTTGACCATCGGCCCCGACTGGGACATCACGATATGGACTCCCCTCCGGGCGTAGTCCGCGATCTTCTCGGCCGGCGTCTGCTTCTGCGCCAGCCAGCGCGGCGCCCAGCGGTAGTCCGTCATCACCTCGGGCCAATCCGCGTCGATGACCATCACGTCGACGGGAAAGCCGCGCGCCGTGAGCTGGCGATAGGCCTCGTCGAGCTGGGCCCAGTCGTAGTACGTGCACTTGCTCTGCCAATAGCCCAGCGCCCACAGCGGCGGCAGCGACGGCCGTCCCGTCAGCGCCGTGTAGCGCTCGAGCACGTCGGCCGGCTTGGGGCCGTCGATCACGTACAGGTCCAGCTCGCCGCCGTCCGCCTCGACGCGCAGGACGTCCGGATCGGTCTTGCCCAGATCGAAGGTCATCCTGGCCGTGTCATCGAAGAAGAGCCCGTACGCCCGCCCGCCTCTCCCCGTGCTCAGCAGGAACGGCACCGGGTATTGGGCCGTGACGTTGCCCGACTCGATCTTCTGCCCGGCCCACAGCTCGCGGATCGTGCCGCGCCGGTCGAGGCGCCCGTTGTTCCGGTTGTCTTGGCCCAGCCCCAGGAGCCGCTCGTCCCTGCCGAGCGGATAGGTCAAGGTCCAGGCGCCGGGGGTCGACGTCGAGAAGGAGACGCGGACGCCCGCGAGAAGGACCGCGCCGTCGCGGCCGGAGACCGAGAAGGACGCGGAATCGGAGCGCACCGTCAAAGATTCCGCGAGCGGCACGCGGCCGGGCGGGGCGTCCGCGAGGGCGAGCGACGGCTTGCGAACGGAGTCATGCCCGGCCTTGTACCAGATCCTCACGACGGAGGCGTTGGGCGCCTCGACGAGCGGAGCGGACGCCGCGAAGGCGGGAGCGCCGGCGAGCAGGAGCGCGGCGAGAGCGGCTAGCGCCATGACAGGGCGAGACTCGCGATCGCCGCGTTGCGCATCGCGAAGCGCTCGGCCGCGCGGTTCGCGTCGCGCGCCTCGGAAAAGCGCCGGTCGAAGCTCCAGCCCAGCGCGCCGTCGACGCCGAAGCGCCCGCCCAGCGGCGCGCGCGCCCCGACGCGGAAATCCTTCTCGTCGTAGATCAGGCGGTTGGAGTCGTCCGAACGTCCCGCGCGCAGCCACTGCCGCGGCTCTCTCTGCAGGCGCGCGTACAGCGTCGCGGGCGCGACGCGCCGGTCCGCCTCCAGGTTCCAGCTCGCGCCGCCGAACACGGAGGCCGACATGGTCCAGTCCTCGTCGGCCTTCCAGCGGAGCATCGCGAAAGGGAAGCCGATCGCGCCCATGAGCCCGTTCGCCGGATCGCGGACCACGTAAGCGACGCCCGGCAAGGGGACGTTATTGAGGAAAGTGCGGTTGTTGGAGTAGTTGATCAGGAAAACCCAGGAGTTGCGCTCCCGGCTGGGGATCTCGTAGCGCGCCGCCGCCGAAAAGTCGGTCTCGTGGATGGAATGGAACGGCGCGTCGCTCGCGGAGCGGCCGCGAACCAAGAGACGGCCCAAGCGAGCCAAGCGAGGCGGATGGCCGACTCGGGAGAATTCGCCATGCGGTAGTCTACCGAATTGTTATCATCGCGCGATGAAGGCCCTTCTCGCGGCCGCCGCGTTCCTGCTCTGCGCCTGCGCGTCCCTGCCGGGCGGCGCCGGGGAGATGGGCCTGCGCGCCGAGCCGAACGAGTACTCCCCCTCCATGTCGTCGACCCCGGGCATCGGCTTCACGACGCTGTTCGTCCCGCCCGCCGGCACGACGGTGAACTACCGCTGGACGACGGACTTCGGCTACTTCGTCACGTGGAACGCGCCGAACTACGTCGTCCTGCCGCGCGGAGCCGACTTCACCGCCACCGAGGGCCGCGTGTACTGGACCTACGACCCGCGGTACGCGGCCGACCGCAAGCCCGTCGTCCGCGTGGTCGTCGAGGCGCAGGACGCGGACACGGGCCGCGTCGTCGCGCGGCGCTCCGTCACGCTGGACTGGGACCGCGACACCGCGCGCCTGCGCGACTAAAGCGCGAGGACCGGCAGAAGGCTCGCGTGCTGGTCCGTCCAGGCCCGTCCGCGGGTGAACGCCGGGTCGGCCAGGTCCGTCCAGCCTTCCTTCTCGACGAGGCGCTTCATCTTGGCCGGATCGCGGCTCAGCGCCACCCAAGACGACGGCACGCGGTCGTCGGCGACTCGGCCGTTCTGCGTGAGCCGCTTGCACGCGCCCGAAAGGCCGAGCTCTCGCGCCGCGGCGGCCAGCATCGAGCGCAGGTCGAGGTAGCGGTTGGAGACGTGCAGGAGGATGACGCCGTCAGGTTCGATCCGCCGGAGATACAGCTCGAGCGCCTCCTTCGTGACGAGGTGGACCGGCACGGCGCCGCTGTTGAACGCGTCGAGGATCAGGAGGTCGTAGGGCGCGCCCTCGCGGCGCGCCAGCGACTGCCGCGCGTCGCCGAGGATCACCTGGACCGTCGCCGGGCTCGTCTTGAGATAGGTGAAGTCGGTCCCGGCGATCATCGCCACGTCGGGATCGAGCTCGTAGAAGTCCATCGCCTGCCCCGCGCGGCCGTACGCCGCGATGGCTCCCGCGCCGAGGCCGACGACGCCGACCGAGCGCCAGTCCCGGCCCAGCGCGCTCCACGCCTCGGCGAGCGGCGAGTGCACGTTGTAGTACGTGAGCGGCACGCGGGCCCGCGCCGGGTCCAGCGACTGCATCCCGTGATCGGTGTTGCCGTGGAAGAACTCGCGCGTGCCGTCGCGGTCCACGACGCGGTAGATCCCGTAGAAGTTGCGCAGGGCGCGCACGACGACGCCGGGCTCCGGCGTCGAGGCGCGCAGTCCCAGCGAGACGGCCGCGAGAACCAGCCCCGCGGCCGCGACGCGGCCTCGGGTCAGGAGACGGCTGTCGCGCAGAGCGAGCGCGGCCGCGGCCACCGCGCCCGCGACGAGCCAGTCGAGCGAGAGCGACGGCACGCCGCGGCCGAGCCAGGGGACCAGGACGCCGATGCACGCGCTGCCGAGCAGGCCGCCGGCGGAGATCCAGCTGTAGTACTCGGTCATGGACTTCTCCGAGGCGGGACGGCTGGCGGCCAGCGACTTGTGGCAGATCATGCCGACGATGAACAGCGCCGCCGTCACGTAGCCGAATTTGCCGATGTCGATCAGCCGCCGCAGGGTCTGCACCGGCGTCGAGACTCCGGCCCGCGAGACCGTCAGCGCCGCGGCCGCCAGGCAGATCAAGACCCAAAGCCCGAGGACCGGCAGCAGGGCCGAGTTCAGGCGGCCGGGATACCAGGGCGAGCGCTTGAAGTTCAGGACGAAGGTGAGCAGATAGACGGCGAGCGGGGCCG
>DATNGC010000069.1:0-6603 GCA_035606075.1 Elusimicrobiota bacterium | reverse complement strand
CTCGGCGAGACGGTCTTCGACGCGAAGGGCGACACCATGAACCGCATCGTCACGATGACGCGCGCGCGCTGGTCCGACAAGGGCTTCCCTTCCGTCCGGTGAGCTCCACCTCCCGATGCTGATCCAGCAGCTCGTCAACGGGCTCACCCTCGGCGCGATCTACTCGCTCATCGCCCTCGGCTACACGCTCGTGTACGGCATCCTCGCGATGATCAACTTCGCGCACTCCGAGGTGCTGATGCTGGGCTCCTTCTTCGCGCTCGGCGTCGCGATGCTCCTTCCCTCGGCGTTCGGCACCGGGACCGCGGGGCTGATCGGCATGTTCGCGGCGGCCATGCTGGGCGCGGGCCTGCTCAACGCGATCATCGAGCGCCTGGCCTACCGCCCCTTGCGCCACATCTCGCGCCTGGCGCCGCTGATCTCGGCGATCGGCGTGTCCATCGTCCTGCAGAACGCCGTGTTCCTGTGGATCAGCACGCAGTCCCTGTCCTTCCCGCAGCCCGTCGCCATCCGCCAGCTCCCGCTGTTCGGCGGCGCGACGGTGAGCTCGCTGCAGCTCGTGATATTGGGAGCGGCCCTCGCCCTGATGGTCCTGCTGCACTTCTGGGTCGAGAAGACCAAGATGGGCAAGGCCATGCGCGCCTGCGCCGACGACATCTCGACCGCGGGACTGATGGGCATCAACGCGGACTTCGTCATCGCGGTCACGTTCTTCGTCGGCGGCGCGCTCGGCGGCGCGGCGGGCGTGCTGTACGGCATGAGCTACGGCTCGATCAAGTACAACCTCGGCTTCCTGCCCGGCGCGAAGGCGTTCACCGCGGCCGTGCTCGGCGGCATCGGCAACATCCGCGGCGCGGTGCTCGGCGGCTTCATCCTGGGCTTCCTCGAGGTCCTGGCCAGCGGCTACATCCCCAACGGCGCGGAGTGGCGCGACGTGGTGGCGTTCTCGGTGCTCATCGTGGTCCTGCTCTTCCGCCCGTCGGGCATCCTGGGCGAGAAGATCGCGGAGAAGGTGTGACCAGGCTCCTGCGCTCGCGCTGGACGTTCTGGGTCCTCGTCGCGGCGGCGCTTTGCCTGCCGCTCGTCGCCAATATCGTCGAGTTCCCGTACCTCGTGCGCGTGGGCGGCGTCGTCGGGCTCTTCATGCTGCTCTCGCTCGGCCTGAACTTCACGCTCGGCTACGTGGGCCTCTTCGACCTCGGCTTCATCGCCTTCTACGCGATCGGCGCGTACACCACGGCCATCGCGATGAAGCACCACGTCCCCGCGCCCGTCGCGCTGCTGCTGGCCGTGCTCGTCACGGTCGCCGCGCGCGCGGCCCTCGGCGTCACGATCCTGCGCCTGCGCGGCGATTATCTGGCGATCGTCACCATGGGCTTCGGCGAGATCGCGCGCCTGACGATCAACAACCTCGACGCCCTGACCAACGGCCCCAAGGGCATGCAGGTGCGCTCCTGGCGCCCGCTCGCCTTCCTGGCCAAGGACCCCAACGTCCAGTTCTACCTGCTCATCGCCGCGGCCGTCGCGCTCGGCGCGGCGGCGTCCCGGCGCCTGGAGGACTCGCGCGTGGGGCGCGCCTGGGTCGCCATCCGCGAGGACGAGGTCGCCGCGCGCCTGTCCGGCATCCCGGTCCAGCGCTACATGCTGCTCGCCTTCACGGTCTCGGCCGTGTTCGCCGGCCTCGCCGGCGGGCTGTTCGCGATGTGGGAGCAGTTCGTGACGCCCGAGTCCTTCGTGTTCTGGGAGTCCACGCTGATCGTGTCGATCGTGGTGCTCGGCGGCATGGGCTCCATCGCCGGCGTCCTCCTCGGCGCGTTGATCCTGGCGGGACTGCCGCCGCTCATGCAGGCCACTCTCTCGACCGAGTGGATCAATTATCGTTATCTTTTGTTCGGGCTCATACTGGTTCTGGTCACGCTCTTCCGGCCTCAGGGCCTGCTCCCCTCGTCCCGTCGCGAAGCCGAGTTGAATTCATGAGCAGCTCGCCGAAAGCGCGACCGCTGCTCGAGGTCAAAGACCTGGCCCAGCACTTCGGCGGCCTCAAGGCCGTCGACCAGGTGAACTTGACCATCCACGAGGGGGAGATCGTGTCGGTGATCGGCCCCAACGGCGCGGGCAAGACCACGTTCTTCAACGTGCTGACCGGCGTGTATCAAGGGACTCGCGGAGAGATCCTCTTCGACGGCGAGCGCGTCCGCGGCCTCCCTAGCCACGAGATCGTGGCGCGGGGCATGGCGCGGACTTTCCAGAACATCCGGCTGTTCCAGGACATGACCGCGCTCGAGAACGTGATGGTGGGCCGCCACACGCGCACCTCGCAGCTGCTGCTCGGTCCGCTCCTGCGCACGAGCGCTTTCTTCGAGGAGGAGAAGGCGACCGAGGCCCGGGCGAAGGAGCTCCTCGAGTTCGTGGGCCTCAAGTCGCTGGTCAACGAGCGCGCCCGCAACCTGGCCTACGGCGCCCAGCGCAAGCTCGAGATCGCGCGCGCGCTGGCGAGCGAGCCCAAGCTGCTGATCCTCGACGAGCCGACGGCCGGCATGAACCCCACGGAGAGCGTCGACCTCGTCAAGCTCGTGCGCAAGGTCCGCGAGCGCGGCGTGACCGTCCTGCTCATCGAGCACCAGATGCGCGTGGTCATGGACATCTCCGACCGCGTCTTCGTCTTCGACTACGGCGTCAAGATCGCCGAGGGCGCGCCGAAGGACGTCGTCGCCAACCCGCGCGTCGTCGAGGCCTACCTGGGCAAGGAGGGGGCGTGAGCGCTCCGGCCCAGGACGGCGCGATGCTCAAGCTCGACGGCGTGCACGCCGTCTACGGAAAAAAGATCCGCGCCTTGAAGGGCGTCAGCCTGGAGGTCCACGCCGGCGAGGTCGTGGCTTTGATCGGCAACAACGGCGCGGGCAAGACGACGATGATGAAGACGGTCGCGGGCCTGCTCAAGCCGGAGAAGGGGACGGTGACCTTCCAGGGACGCCCGCTCGCGGGCCTGCCGCCGGACCAGATCATGCGCATGGGGCTGTCGCTCGTGCCCGAGGGCCGGCGCATCTTCCCGCGCCTGACCGTCATGGAGAACCTCGAGATGGGCGCCTACTCGCGGCCGCGCAACGCGGAGCTCGCGCGCGAGTACGACCACGTCTTCCGCCTGTTCCCCGTTCTGGGCAAGCGGCGCACCCAGCTCGGCGGCACGCTGTCGGGCGGCGAGCAGCAGATGCTCGCGATGGGACGCGCGCTGATGTCGGCGCCGAAGCTGCTCATGCTCGACGAGCCCTCGATGGGGCTGGCGCCCGTGGTCGTGGACAAGATCTTCGAGATCATCGCGCTGATCAACAAGGAGGGCGTCACGGTCCTCCTCGTCGAGCAGAACGCCAAGCGCGCCCTGCGCGCGGCCTCGCGCGGCTACGTGCTGGAGACGGGGGAGATCGTCGCGGCCAAGGACACCGCGTCGCTCATGAAGGACCCGGACGTCCAGAAGGCCTACCTCGGGCTGCATTGACCGGCCGGAGTCAGCCCCGGCGCTTCTTGACGAACTGGTTCGCGAACTCCACGTCGTTGGCGATGGTCCAGTCGAGGTCCGCGGTGTTGGCCTCGACGAGGCGGAGCAGGGCCGCGGCCTCTTCCGCGGTATAGCCGGCGGCTTTGAAGTCCTCGACCAGCGCGGCCTTGGACGCCGGCTCCGCCAGGAGCGCGCGCCACTCGCGCACGGCGGGCTGGTAGTCCTCGGCGCGGTTTATCTCGAAGCGGCTCACCCACGGCATCTCGACGGCGATGCCCTCGTCGGGGACGCGGCTCGCGACGGGAGCGCGCCGCGACAATGCCTGCTCGAAGTCGAGCAGCACCGGCTTGCCCCGCGCCGGGAAGAGCACGTTGCCGGGGTTCACGTCCCAGATCCCGAACGCGTGGACGAGCACGGCCAGCGCCGCGCGCTGCTCGAGCGGCAGCCTGCCCTGATAGTGGTCCGGCGCGCCGTCCTTGAACTCCATGACCAGGTACGATTCGCGGCCGGCCGCGACGCCGAAGGCGGACGGAGAGTCGAACCAGCGGCCGAACCAGCGCCGGATCACGCGGCGCAGGGCGAGCTCGCGCCGGACGACGCCCCATTCCGCGATCTTGACGGCGACCTCCGTCTTCCCGGGCGGCGCCACGGAGAAGACCTCGGTGTTCAGCTTGCCCGGATCGTCGGCGTGCAGCATCCGGCGGGGCCGGATCGTCAGGGGGTCGTAGCCGAGCGCCGTCCGGACTCGCTTCGCCGGCCCGGCGTCGTCCGGATAGGGCGCGCTCCCGGCCGGACCGAAGGCGAGGCGCGGGGCGGGGGGAAGCGCGCGGTCATGGGCGTCGAGCGCGGCGCGATCGGGCGTTCGGAGCGCCGAGAGCGTCCTCGCCCATTCGGCCGCATCGGGACCGAGCCGCGCGCGCACGGCGGCGAGGAACTCCGCCGGATCCACGCCCGCGCTCCGCGAGGCGGGAGTCAGCAGGCTCGCGACGACCTCGCCCGGCTCCGCGCGCCGCACGCCGCGCGCGTCGGAGAGGATCCAGCGCCCGCGCCAGCGCTGCCAGATCAGGTTGCCGGGCGTCAGGTCGCCCGTCGCGCCCGCGCGGATCAGCCGCGCGGCCAGCTCCGCCCAGCCCTCGACGTGCTGCCTCTGGAACCCGCGGGCCAGCAGGTCCCGGGCGTCGTCGTCGTCGATGAGCTCCTGGACCAGCGCGCGGCCGTCGGCGCTGACGGCGACGAGCCCCGCGTGCGGGATGTCCGTGCCCTCCAGCGCCCGGAGCGCGTCCGCCTCCGCGCGGTTCGTCCGTCCCGGAGGCGCGAGCGTGACGACGTGCAGCCCTCCCGCCGTGCGCCACACGCCGTCGGCGAGCTTCGTATCGAGAGTGAACGAGCGCTTGGCGACGCGCAGCGTCTCGCCGGCGGCGCCCGGCCATGCGGGGACGCGCTCGCCGAAGCCCGCCATGCCCTTGAGCCTCGTCCAAAGGCCCGGGCTCCCGTCCGCCGCGAAGGACGCGGCGTCGAACAGCGCGCGGCCCTCGCCGACGCCGGCGCCGTCCTCTTCCTCGCGAGACGGAGTCCCGGCGCCGGCGCGCGCGGGCGCGGCCGCCGGACCGGTCTCGCGAGCCGACGCCGCCGCGGCGACGGGGAGCGCCTCCGGAACGGCCGCGGCCGGAGCGAGCGCCGGCGCGCTCGGAGCCGAGGCGGCGGCCGGCGCCGCCGCGAGGGCGGGCGAGGCGGGGAGCGGCGTCGCCGAGAGGAACGGAGCGGCGCCCAGCGGCGCGACGGAGAGAGAGACCGGCGCGGGCGCGGCGGTCAGCGCGGCGCCGGCGAGCGAAGGCGCGGGACCGGCGGACGATTCCGCGGCGCCGCCGGCTTTCTCGACCTGGGAGGACGCGGAAGACGAGAGAGCGAGGAGCAACGCCGCGGCGAGGCTTCGTCTCATGACCTCGAAAATATAACAGCGACGCCGGCGCCGCGCCAGGGGCGGAAATATTTCGGGACGCGCCGCCGAAAATGAAGTAAAATGTCGGCCGCGCCGGGGTAGCTCAGCGGCAGAGCAGCTGTTTCGTAAACAGCAGGTCGTGGGTTCAAATCCCATCCCCGGCTGATTTCCGGCGAAGGCCGGCCTCCGAAAGAGGCCGGCCTTCCTTGTTTATGGGCGACGACGCTTTTGTCTCCCGAATGTCGTATATTCTTGACCGTGAAAGAATCGCTGGACGGCGCCCGCCGCTGGCTGCTGATCGTCTGCCATTTCGTCGGGCCGCTGATCTTCTTCACGAACCTCACGCGCAACCCCTACGTCACGCAGATCGCGCTCGTCAACGCGGGAGTGGCGCTGGCGCTGACGGCGTGGGCCTGGTCGGAGGCGAGCCGCGGCGACGGCTGGCGCGCGCCGCGGCTGCCCGTGACCTTGCCGCTGGGACTTTTCCTGCTCGCTTGGGGCCTGAGCTGGCTGCGCGCGTACGTCGTCCATCCCGCCTTCTTCCGCCCGGCGATGATCGCCGAGGGCTCGACCCACGCGCTTTTCCTCCTCGTCGTCTGCGTCGGCACGTTCGTCGTCTCCGCGGCCCTCGCCGCGAGCGACGACGGCTCCTCCGACGTGCCGCTCGCGGGCTGGGTGGGTTTCTCCCTCGTCTGGGGCCTGCTCTGGACGGTGTTCTCCGCGGCGCGCCTGCGCGCGACGGCGCGTCCGGACGACTTCTGGGCGCTGGTCTGGGACCCGTACGGCGCGTTCCTGTGGATCGGCGGGCTCGCCGTCGTCGGGCGGCTCGCGCGGCGCGGCCGCGCGGCGGACTTCCTGCACCTGGCGCTGTGCGCCGGCTTCCTCGCCTCCGCCTACGGCCTCCTGCAGTACTTC
The DNA here is from genome assembly GCA_035606075.1 of Elusimicrobiota bacterium. Taxonomy (GTDB): domain Bacteria; phylum Elusimicrobiota; class Elusimicrobia; order UBA1565; family UBA9628; genus GWA2-66-18. The sequence continues at coordinate 256 of DATNGC010000069.1, read as the reverse complement.
AACCTCGAGATCGTCTGGCCCTACACGCTGAACCCGTACGGCGGGCGCGCCGTGTCCACGTTCGGCAACCCGAACTTCCTGTCCAGCTACGACGTCGCGCTGATGCCGATCACGCTCGCGCTGTTTCTCGTCGAGAAATCCGCGCCCAGGCGCGTCACGTACGCGGCTCTCTTCTTGATATTCGAAGGAGCGCTGTTCGCGACGCTGACCCGCTCCTCGTGGGTCGGCGGCCTCGTCGCGTGCGCGGCGCTGATGA
>DATNGC010000068.1:0-11319 GCA_035606075.1 Elusimicrobiota bacterium | reverse complement strand
ATGCCCCCGACAAGATCATCTCGCGCGCGGTCTCGAGCTTGCCCGAAAGGACTTCGTCGCGCTTGGTGGCTTTGACCTTCGAGCGGAGGATTTTGAGGCCTTCCTCGACGACGCGGCCGGATTTGAGCGGGCGGTGGAACTCGATGGCCTGCGCGGCGGCGACCAGCTCGATGGCGACGACCTGGGCGGCGTTCCAGACGATCTTCTTGAACTTGAGGGCGGACCACATGCCCATGCTCACGAAGTCTTCCTTGTTGGCGGAGGTCGGTACGCTGTCGGCGGACGCGGGGTGCGCGAGCGTCTTGTTCTCGCTGGCCAAGGCGGCCGCGACGTACTGCGCGATCATGAAGCCGGACTCGACTCCCGCGTCCTGCGTCAGGAAGGGCTTGAGCCGCGGCGCCGTGCCGGCCGTGACTTGGAACGTGCGCCGCTCCGAGATGTTCGCGAGCGCGGCCAGCGCCCCGGAGGCCGAGTCGAAGGCGAAGGACAGCGCCTGTCCATGGAAGTTGCCCCCGCTGATCACGCGGCCGCCCGCGACCAAGGGGTTGTCGGTGACGGAGCCAAGCTCGATCTCCACGACCCGGCGCGCCTCGGCCAGACGGTCGAGAACGGCTCCGTGCACCTGCGGCACGCAGCGCAGCGAGTAGGAGTCCTGCACGCGCGGGTCGTCGATGAGGTGCGAGCGGCGAATCTCCGAGCCCGCGAGCAGACGGCGCAGGGAGCGCGCGGACGCGAGCTGGCCCGGGTGCGGCTTGAGCCGCGAGATAGCCTCGTCGTACGGCGCCGGCGTGCCGGTCAGCGCGTCGAGGCTCGCCGCGCAGGCCAGCTGCGAGGCGCGCCAGACGCGCTCGGCCGCGAGCAGAGCCAAGCCGCCGACCGACTGCATGGCCTGCGTGCCGTTGAGCAAGGCCAGGCCTTCCTTGGAGGAGAGCACGAAAGGCTTGAGGCCGGCCCGCTTGAGAGCGGCCGCCGCGGGCACGCGCCGTCCGCGGTAGAGCACATCCCCCTCGCCGATGATCGCCAGAGCCATATGAGCCTGCGGCGCGAGGTCGCCGCTGGCCCCGACGGAGCCGCGGCTCGGGATCAGCGGGACGATGCCCGCCGCGAGCATGCGCGCGATGTGCCGCACCAGCGCGGGCCGCACGCCCGAGGCGCCCCGGCACAGCTCGTTGAGGCGCAGGAACAGGATGCCGCGCGCCTCGGCCTCGGAGAGCGGCTCGCCGACGCCGCAGGCGTGAGACAGCACGAGGTTGCGCTGGACCTGGGTCAAGCGCTCGCTCGAGATGCGCGTCGAGGCCAGCTCGCCGAACCCGGTGTTCACGCCGTAAACGGTTTGGCCGCTCGCCATGACGTTTTCGAGGACACGCCGCGAGGCGGCGACCTTGCGCAAAGCCGCCGGCGTCAGCGCGGCCGCGCGGCCGCGCACGGCCACGTCCGCCAGGCGCTCGAGATCGAGCCCGGAGCCGAGCTTAAACGAGTTCGACGGCAACGGCCACCGCCTCCCCGCCGCCGAGGCAGATGCCGGCGATACCCCTCTTCGCGCCCCGGATCTTCAAGGCGTTGAGCAAGGTCACCAGGATGCGCGCTCCGGAGGCGCCCAGGGGATGGCCGAGCGCGACGGCTCCTCCGTGGACATTTATTTTCTCGTGCGGCAGTCCCGCGAGCTTGGCCACCGCGAGGGACACCACCGCGAAAGCTTCGTTGACCTCGAACAGGTCGACCGATTCCTTGGTCCAGCCGGTCTTCTTGAGGAGCCTGTCCACCGCGCCGGCCGGCGCCGTCGTGAACCACTTCGGCTCCTGAGAATGGGTGGCCCAACCGACGATGCGGGCGAGAGGCTTCTTCCCGGCCGCGCCTTTGGCGCCGGCAAGAACCAACGCCGCCGCACCATCGTTTAATTTTGATGCATTAGCCGCGGTGATGGTTCCGTCCTTCTGGAACGCCGGACGCAGCTTGCTCACCTTGTCGAGCTTGGCGCGCCCCGGCTCCTCGTCGAGCTCGACGCCGTCGACGGCGACGATCTCGTTCTTGAACCAGCCCTTCGCCTGGGCCTCGAGCGCGCGCGTGTAGGAGCGCACCGCCCACTCGTCCTGCATCTCGCGCGTGATCGAGTGCTCCTTGGCGCACAGCTCGCCGCAGTCGCCCATGTGCACGCCGTCGTACGGGTCGATGAGGCCGTCCTTGAGCACCGCGTCGAGCAGCTTCGCGTCGCCGTAGCGGTAGCCGGTGCGCGCCTTGTCGAGCAGGTACGGCGCCTTGGACATCGACTCCATCCCGCCGGCGAGCGCGTAGTCCTCCTCGCCGAGCGCGATGGACTGGGACGCCATCATCACGGCCTTCATGCCGGAGCCGCAGACCTTGTTGACCGTCGTCGCGCCGACCGAGACCGGGATGCCGGCCGCGATCGCCGCCATGCGCGCGGGCGCCTGGCCGATGCCGGCCGGGATCACGCAGCCGAGCACGACCTCGCCGAGCTCCTCGGGCTTCACGCCGGACTTGGCCAGCGCGTCGGCCGAGGCCTTCGCCGCCAGCTGCGGCGCCGTCGAGTTGGCCAGCGTCCCGTTCAGGGAGCCGATGGGCGTCCGCGACGCTGACAGGATGAGGATATCGTTCATGAACAGCCTCCGGAGAAGGTCAGTAGTAGACGGCCCGCGCGGCCAAGCCGCACGCGATGGACAGGGCGGAGCCCAGGTAGAACGTGAAAGCGGTCAGGTCGAACAGGCGCCGGCGGCGCAGGAAGAACATCACGCCGAGCCAGCCCAAGGCCAGCAGGAAAGCCACGGCGGCGCTCGGGAACAGGAAGCACAGCGCGAGGACCAAGCGCTCGGCCATGGCGAGGTATTTCTCGTCCGTGCCGGGGAACTCGGCGCCGTGAAGATCCTTTTCCAGGAAATAGATCACGACGGTACAAGCATGCGTGGTCAAGACGAAGAGACACCCGAGAACGGGCCATTTTTCCGGAAAGAAACCGGTGTTGCCGGCGTTCGCCATCGCCAGCGGCGCCACGGCGAAGATCACCGAGTAGTGGATGATCTGGTCCCAGAGGAAGAAGCCCGTGTTGTCCGGCATGCCGTAATGGGCGATCGTGTACACGCGCCACCAATCCTCGAGGAGGTGCGTGAAGAAGACGACGGCGAGGCACGCCCAGCCGTTGAGGTGGAAGAAGGCGTTGTCGATCCAGCGCTCGCCGAGGAACGGCCAGCACAGCACGATGTAGAAGGCCGGGTGCATCAGGCAGTGGACCAGCAGCCCGTAGAAGCTCGTGCGCTTCCAGCGGTTGATGAAGTTCGTCTGGAACGTGAAGTCGGCCAGCAGGTGCCCGAACATCAGGCGCCAGAAGATATCCATTACTTGGCCGTCATGTTGAAGGCCCCATCCCACTCCGCGGGCGGCGGGATGACGGTGTACTCCTCGCAGCGCCCGAGCCAGAGGTTCGTCGCGGCGTCGTCGGGGAGGATCCCGTGGACCTTCTTGAACTCGCCCAGCGCCTCCTCGTAGCGCCGCGCGTAATAGCCGGCGATGCCTCTCTCGTAGTGCGGAAGGGCCTCGGCCCACTTGGCGGACAGCTTGCCCTTCTCGGCGAGCGGCTCGAAGACCCAGATCGCCGTCGCCTTGCCGATCACGCGGATCAGGCCGAGCGTGCGCGCCTCGACGCGGTCCTTGCAGCCGGCGTACGTGGACTCGCTGATCATGATGCGCGAGCCGAAGAACTTGTTGGCGCCCTCGAGGCGCGAGGCGAGGTTCACGTCGTCGCCGATGACCGTGTACGCGAACTTCTTCGCGATGGCGTTGTCGCTGCCGGTCAGGCCGACGGTGACGATCCCGGAGTTCAGGCCGATGCGCACGGCCGGGATCTCGGGCAGTCCCGGGTCGGGCGTCTTGTTGAGCTCGGCCACGACCTCCTGGCACTCGAGGGCGGCCAGCACCGCGTCGGCCCGGTGGTTCGGGTTCTCGATCGGGGCGCTCCAGAAGGCGACGATGCAGTCGCCGATGTACTTGTCGACGGTGCCGCGGCGCTTGAGGATGACGTAGCTGAGGGCGGACAGGTACTTGTTGAGGAACTTGATCAGCGCCTCGGGGTCCATCTTCTCGGAGATGTTCGTGAAGTGCGCGATGTCGAGGAAGAAGATCGTCATGTCGCGCTTGATGCCGCCCAGCTTCATCTTCTCAGGGTCCTGGATCAGCTCCTCGACGACCTCGGGAGAGACGAAGGAGCTGAAGACGCCCTTGATCTCGTCCTTCTTGCGCGTCTCGGCGAGCACCCGGTGCACGACGAGGACCAGGTAGGCGGAGACGAGCGCCGCGGCGGGCGGCAGGAACTCGACGATGACGCCCCGGCTGAACTGATGGAACGCGTACGCCAGCCAGCCGAGCAGCGTCGCGGCCGTCAGCGCCGCGCCGACCGCGGGCGTGAAGAGCTGGAACACGTAGACGAGGGACATCGCGGCCAGGATCAGCAGGATGGTCGTCAAGCGCGACCACGAGGTGAGTGAGTCGCCGTGGAGCTCGTTGTCGATCGCGTTCAAGTGGAACTCGGCGCCCGGCGCGGTCTCCATGAACGGCGTCGGATAGTGGTCGTAGTCGCCCAGCGAGGTCGAGGCCAGGATGACCATCGAGCCCTTGAGCGCCCGGCGCTGCGCGTCGGTCAGGTCGCCGGACAGGATGTCGAGCAGCGAGATGCGGCGGTACGGGGAGTCCACCTCCTCCGCGTCCTCGGCCTTGACCTTGGCGTCGCGCTTCTCGTGGAGCAGCCACGTCGCCGGGGTCCGGAAGTTCAGCAGGTGATCGCCGGTCCCGGTGCGGGCGCGGATGTCCTCGAGGCTCTTGTCCTCGAAGGCGGACAGCGCCGCCGCCTCGAGCGACACGGCGTCGAACTTGTCCCGCAGGGGGTCGGGGACGCCCTCGCGAAAGAGCGCGTAGCGCCGCATGTGGCCGTCCTCGTCGAGCAGGTCGGTGACGTCGGGATGGCCGATGTAGGGCGTGGCCTTCAGCAGCGGCTGGACGGGAAGGCTCGTGACCGTGTTCATCCCGTGCGACGTCGACTGCTGGGCCTCGGAGAACAGGTGGACGACGCGGCCGAAGCGGCGGGTCGCGGCGGCGAGCTCCGCATCCCCCTCCCGCGGGTTGAAGAACATCACGTCGAAGATCGCCGTCCGCGCCCCGTCGGCCTTCAGCTTGTCCAGGGCCTGGGCGTACACGGCCCGAGGCAGGGGAAACCCGAATTTGCGCCCGGTCTCGTCGTCCGCGGCCACGAGGATCAGGCGCGGATCGCCGGATTTGAGCCGCTGAGCGGCATGATGGAAGAGGAAATCGTCCCAGACGAACTGGAGATGGGAGAAGGCCCCCGCGCTGTCGACGCCGATGAAGCGCGGCGCGTAGACGACGAGGAAGAACAACGTATAAAGGAATATGAAGACCTTGGCGAACCGCGAGGAGGCGGTTTTCTTCGGGACGCTCACTGCGCCCATTTTAACTTTCCTTGACTGGGAGGCACAAGGCCCGGCGGAACGGCGGCTCTAGCGGCCGGGCGCTGGAGCCTTCTTGACTCCCAGACGGGCGCGCAGGCGCGCGCGCGCCTCCGCCAGAGCCGCGCGGGTCGAGCCGTCCTTCTCCTGGGCGTATGCCGAGTCGAGGGCCGACAGAGCCGAGGCGTCCCCCCCGCGCGCCAGCGCGTACGCGGCCCGTCGCCGCGACAGCGGGTCCTTCGAGGACAGGCCGGCCTGGGCCGCGGTCAAGCCGCTCGGGTCCCCCATGCGCGCGAGCGCGCCGGCCGCCTCGAGTCGTGTCCCCTCGTCGGCGTCGTCGAGGGCCGCGGTCAAAGCGCCCTTGGCGGCGGGATCGCCGATGTAGCCGAGCTCCTCCGCGACGGTACGGCGCATCGAGGGATCCGGGTCGGAGAGCAGGGCGGACAGCGCCGGGACCGCGGGCCGCGCGCGCAAGGCCGCCAGGGAGCGCACGGCGGCGAAGCGGACCGGCGCGGACGGGTCCTTGAGCGCCGCGATCAGCGCCGCCGCGGCCGAGCGGTCGCCCCGCTGGCCCAGGGCGGTCGCGGCGGACTGCCGCGCGCCGGCGTCCGGGTCGGACGCGAGCCGCTTCGACAGGTCCGCGACGGACGCGGGCGGGTCGGCTTGGGCGCGGGCGGGGACCCCGGCGAGGACCGCGGGACCGAGGATCACGAGCGCGGCGAGCAGTCGGTTTCTCATGTTCTCCCTTAGTGGATGACGCCGATCTTGCGGATCGCCGTGGCCGCTCCGCCCGGCGACTTGACCCTGATGCGCGCGATGTAGCCGCCCTTCGAGACCGAGATGCCGGCGTCGTTGTGGCCGTCCCACTGGACGAAGTTCATGCCCGCCGAGCCGCCCTGCGAGCCGGCGGGGCAGCCGATCGTCTTCGTCAGGTAGCCCAGCTCGTCGTAGATCTGGATCGTCACGTCCGAGTCGGCGTTGAGGGTGTAGGTGATCTGCGTCTTGCCGGCCGGGCCGCCCTTGCGCGTGTCGAACGGGTTCGGGAAGTTGCTGACGCCGGAGATGATGGAGGCGGTAAGACCGGTGTTCGCCGCGGCCGCCGTCGGCGACCAGTTCGAGGCCACGCCCGCGCCGCTGATGGCGCGCACGCGGTAGGTGAAGAACTCGCCGGGCGCGCGCGGGCCCTCGCCCGGGAACTGGGGCGCGCCGACGATGTACTTCGGCGAGGCGCCGGGGATGATGTTGATCGTGCGCCACACGATCGTCGCGGACAGGTCCTTCGGGTCGCCGCCGCGCTCCTGGACCTCGTACTGCGCCACGCCGGAGACGAACTGCGTCGAGGAGCTCCACTGGACGGTGAAGGACGTCTGGCCCTGCTGCAGCGGCGACGCGGCGCCCGGCGTCGTCGGCGCGAGGGGGTCGACGCGGTACACGAACATCGCCTGCGGCGGCGACACCGCGCCCGAGGCCTCGACGTACTGGGCGAACAGGATCGCCGCGCTGTCGGAGACCAGCTCGTTGACGGTGTGGATGATCGGCGCGGAGCCGTGCAGGCCGCGGCCGTTGAACGGCGGCGGGTCTCCGGGCTGCGTGATCACGAGGAGCTGGTTGCCGCCGCCGCTCTTGACGCGCATGATCTCGCTGCCGACGTAGATGAGGCCGTTGTTCTGGTTGAGCGACTGCAGGATCGGCGCCGCGTTGTCCACGGTGAACGAGGTCGTGTTCTGCGTCAGCGCGACGGTCAGGCGGGCCACGTTGGGCACGTTCAGCGTCAGGTTGCCGACGGCCGCCGCCGTGACGGGCGCCGCGACGGCGCGCACGCCGTAGCCGCTGATGACCGAGCCGTTCACGGTCACCGAGGACCATTTGTGCGTGATGCCGATGGGATCGTCGTAGTACTTGCCGACCGAGACCAGGTAGAAGCCGGACGTGCCGACCATCGGCAGGTTGAAGTTCAACTGGCCGGCGCTCGGCGACCAGGACGTCGGGGCCAGGCCCTGGCCGGGGTCGGGCGCCGTCTTGGCCAGGTTGCCCACGTCGGAGGGGTCCAGGCCGATGCGGAACTGCGGCTTGATGGAGCCGGCCGCGAAGACCACCAGGTCCGGGATGCCGTCCTTGTTGATGTCGACGTCGAGGATGCCCTGGCCCGTCAGGTCGGTCGTGGGCGTGCCGTCGCCCAGCAGCGAGACCTGGTTCGGGATCGTGCTCTGGCCGACCGAGAAGTTGTCAGGGCGCCCGTCGCCGTTGATGTCGATCAGCGGCGGGTTCGCGCACTGGCTCAAGCACGCCGAGCCGCCCGTGCCCGTGCCCACTTGGCAGTAAGGGCTGCCGTCCGGGCAGATCCACTTGGTCTGGTCCGGGATCGGGTTCGAGTTGGCGTCCAAGCAGATGTTGTTGCGCGGGTTGGTCGGGTCCTTGCCGTTGTTGCAGGCGATGGGGTCCAGCTTCGCGTACGCCGGCTGGCCGACGCCGAGGCCCGGCACGTTCGGGCCCGCGCGCGTCACGATGATCGGCGGCAGGGCCGAGCTGATGGAGACCGCCGGCACCGTCAGCGGCGCGATCAGCACCGTCTTCGAGGCCACCGGCGGCTGGAGCACGGGATCGGCCGACGCGACGATCGGGGCTCCGTTGGGGGCGAGCAGGTCGGCGAAGTTCTGCAGCTGGAAGCCGAGCGTCTGGTTCAGCGTCGAGTTGCCGAGCTGGTCGTTGAAGCCGATGTCCGCCGTGACGAACACCGTCACGGGCGCCGTCGAGACGGTCAGATACGGGATGCCGTTGACGGTCAGCGGCACGAGCGCCGTGCCGTTGGAGAACGGCCCGGAGGTCGAGAAGCTGAGCTGGCCGATCAGCTGGTCCGCCGACGGGCTGAACACGCCGGTGCCGTTGTCGAGCCAGATCTTGATCACCGACGCGTCCCCGTCGCCCGTCTGCGCGACCGACGAGGTCGCCACCGTCCCCAGCTGCTTGATCCGCATCGAGGCGACGTTGACGAAGTCCTGGCTCGACTGCATGTTCAGCTCGAGGATCGGCACGTTGGTGTCGCCTTGGCCGGCGCCGTTGGGCGCGTTCGAGAAGCCGCCGACCTTCAGCGTCAGCGGCGCGATCGCGACGTTGCTCCCGACGAACGGGTAGGTCGTCGTGCCGGTGCCGAGCGGGTTCGCGCGCGTCACCCCGAGGTCCAGGGTCGTCGCCACGTTGTCGCCCGCCGGCATGCCGATCCACGTGGCGCTGCGGATGGTGACGTTGACCAGGTCGTTGGCGACGGCCGCGTCGCCGATGTCGTAGGCGACGAAGAAGGACTGGGCCGTCGGGCCGATGAGCTGGTCCGTGTTCAGCGTGACCACGTTCTGCACGTTCGCGTCGTTGTTCTGGTCGAAAATGTCGACCTTGCGCGCGTTCACGCCCGCCGACAGGCTCAGCGTCGGCGTCGCCGCGGTGCCCAGCTGCTGGCCGCGGGCGGCGATACGGAGACACGGCTTGCCGGTGGTGTCGTCGACGCCGGGCGTGAACGAGGTCTGACAGCCCGGGCCGGAGAAGCTCATCAACTCCGCGTTGTTCATGTAGATCCAGCCCGGGATCGCGTTGCCCTGGTTGTCCACGGGGAAGCCCGCGGTGGAGGCCACGACCATGTCGAACGGCACGCCCGTCGTGCTCGAGATGCCCGCCGTGAAGATCAGGCCGGTCGGGCCGCTCGACACGCCGACGAGGGTCGTGTTCACCTCGGAGATGTTCAAGTCGGCGCCGTCCAGGATGTCGTTCTGGTTGATGTCCTTATAGATGCGCACGAACTTGACGTCCGTGTTGCGGCCGAGCGGCTTGAGCGGGTCCTGAGAGCCTCCGCCGCGCTCCACGCGGAGGGAGCGCCACGGGGCGAGCGCGATGTCGCTGGCGAGGTTGAAGCGCAGCACGCCGACGTTGGCCTGCGCCTGCGAGACGCCGGGGATGCCGGCCGCCAGGTCGTTGACGCCCAGCGTCACGTTCGAGACGACCTTGCTGATCGTGAGCTGCGGGTTCGACGCGAACGCGGCGATCGGACCGACGACGTTGGGCACCTGGGGAGTCACGTAGGAAGGATTGGGGAGAGCGACGCCCTCCTGGTTGCCCGTGGCCGCGAACTGCGAGATGTCGTAGGTGACGAAGTAGGACGCGGGCGTCGTCGTGACCAGGATCGGCTTGCGCAGGGTGAAGTTGACCGTGCCGGTGCTGAACGTCTCGTTGCCGAAGGAGAGCAGGTAAGGGTTGGAGCCGGCGACCACCGTGGAGTCCGACGCGTCGAAGATGTTGTTGCCGTTGGAGTCGGCCCAGACCTTGATCGTCGTGATGTCGCTGTCGAGCGAGGACGGCGAGCCGGTGCGGTCGAAGCGCAGCTTCTGGACGATCGCGCTGTTGCGGTCGGTGCTCATCGTCATGCGCAGCATCGGCACGTTGGGCTGGTTCTGCAGGGCGGTGTTGCCGGACAGCTGCGTCATGACGATCGAGACCGTGTTGACCGTCGGCGCCAGCACGAAGGTCGGGCTGGCGACGGCCGAGGTGCCGATGAAGACCGAGGTGTGGCCCGCGTTCGCGGGCGTCAGCTGGAAGCGCGTCGGGTCGTTCAGCACGCTGAAGCCCGTGACCTCGTTGGGCGGGTTCAGCGTCGGGTACGAGAACTTGGCCGACGGCGACACGTCGAAGGCCACGTACAGCGAGGTCGGCGTGGACGTGATCAAGGTGTAGCCGGGATTGCCGATCGACGGGTCGTTGATCGGGATCAGCACGCGGCCGGGCGTCTCCGGCGGCGCCCCGAAGTCGGAGGTGCCGAGGATGGTGTCGCTGATGTTCAGCCCCGTCAGCGGATCGCGGTGGAACGTGCCGTCGTTGGTGCGGAAGACGCGGATCGCGGTCAGGTCCGTGTCCGCGCCGTTCATGCCGATCGGCAGCAGGCGCGTCATGTCGAGAGAGGCGAGCTGGACCTGGAAGCCGGGAGAGCCGTCGGGCTCCTGCGACCACAGGTCCAGGCGCATGCCGGCCAGGTTCGTCTGGCCCTGCTCGACCTGCGGCGAGACCGCCGCGCCCGACGACACGCCGCCGAAGTGGACCGCCGGCACCGTGTTCAGCGCGCCGCGGATCACGTTCTGGATCACGCCCGGCGCCGCGCCAAAGCCCAGGTAGCCGACGACCTCGCCGTCGACGATCAGATAATCGGTGGTGCCCGCGGACGGCGAGGGCAGTCCCTGCGTCGAGCTGACCAGCCAGAAAGGCTCGATCGTGCCGGCGACGGGCGTCGTGTTGATCGGGGCGGTCAGGTACGGCGCGGGGAACGTGCCGCTCGACGTGCTGAAGTAGGGCGTCGCGCGCACCTGCATGATCTGCGGCGACGGGATGATCGCGCGCAGCTTCGACGACATGGGCAGCGGCGAGGTCGTGTCGTAGAAGTTCGGCAAGGACAGCGCGTTCAGGAAGACGTTGTCGTTGATCGGGCTGTTCGTCGGCAGGGACGTGGGCAGGATCGTCACGCCGAGCGTGCGCGGCGCCTGCGTGAGCGGGTCCGTCGGCTGGGCCGTCGGATTGATGTGATAGGCGACGAAGTAGCGCTGCGGCTGGGAGGCCAGCGCCGAGGTCACCACGTGCAGCGGGTTGAACATGACGATCTGAGAGACCAGCGGCAGGCCCTGGTAGTCGCCGAACGTTCCCGTGCCGACCAGCACGTCGACCGTGGGGTCGAAGATGCCGGTGTTGGGCGCGTCGTACCACAGCGAGGTCGCGTCGACGTCGCCGGACACCTGGCCGCCGGCCGTCGCGGTGCCGGTCGCGTTGACCAGGATCCAGCGCAGCGCCGCGTCGGCGACGTTGGTCTGCAGGTTGATGACGGCGA
>DATNGC010000067.1:0-3589 GCA_035606075.1 Elusimicrobiota bacterium | reverse complement strand
CAGGCCCGCGGCGCAGATGGCCGGTGAATGGGAGAACGTCTGGGCGTGCTTCAACGAGCCGCTTCCTTTCGCGATCGGCTCGATCACCTTCTTGGACGCGATCACGGCGGAGAGGGGGACGTAGCCGCCCGAGAGACCCTTGCCCAGCGTCATGATGTCCGGCCGGGCGCCGAAGTGCTCGCCCGCGGTCCATTTCCCGGTGCGGCCCGAGCCGCACAGGACCTCGTCGGCGATGAAGAGGACCGAATGCTTGTCGCAGATCGCGCGGACGCGCTGGAAATAATCGGCGGGCGGGACGGAGCCTCCGGTCGAGGAGCCGCCGACGGGCTCGGCGATGAACGCGGCGACCGTGTCGGCTCCTTCGTTGAGGATCGCGTCCTCGAGCGCCTGCGCCGTCAGCGCGGGAGAGCCGGGCGCGCAGCGGTACGGGTACGGCGCCGGGATCATCGTCACGGGGACCAGCCACGGCCCGAACAGCTTCTTGTAGTGCCCGCGCGCCGAGGCCGACAGCGCCAGGAGAGTGTTCCCGTGGTAGCCCGGCGCGCGCGCGATGATCTTGTGCTTGCCCGGCCGGCCGGCCTCGACCCAGTGCTGGCGCGCGAGCTTCAGCGCCGCCTCGACGGCCTCCGAGCCGGAGGAAAGGAAATAGGCGTAGTCGAGCCCCTTCGGATTCAGCGAGCGCAGCTCCTCCGCGAGCGCCTCCGCGGGCTCGTTCGTGAAAGCCGTGCCGTTGACGTAGGCCACCTTGCGGATCTGCTCGGCGACCGCGTCCGAGACCTCGGAGACGCCGTGGCCGAGGTTCGCGACGTAGGCCCCGCCGCAGGCGTCGAGGTAGCGCCGGCCCCGGTCGTCGACCAGCCAGCAGCCCTCGCCGCGGACGATCATCGGGAACTCGCGGTCGAGCGCGCGGTAAAAGACGCCTGTTTCGGGGTAGCGCCGGGCCGGGCTCATCGGGCGCATGATATCATTTGCCCGGCGTGTTTTCTCCAGGCTTTCGCACGAGAATCCGGCCTTGACAGTGCGCGGCCCGGCTGTTACACTGCGAACATCCGTTTGAGGGGGGCTGTATGGCGGAATTGGTGGTCCGGTTCGACGTGCGCTTCGGCAAGAACGCCGTCCGCCTGCTGACGGCGGGGGCGATGTTCTTCGCGGTGGTCCCGGAGCTCGCCTCGGAGAGCATCACGCTGACGACCTACTATCCGGCCCCCTCCGGCGTCTATTCCCAGCTGATCACCACCGGCAACACCTACCTCGCGCGCGACGGCGGCGCCGTGCGCGTCGGCAGCTCCATCGCTCCCGCGTACACGCTCGACGTCAACGGCACGGGGCACTACTCCAGCAACTTGCAGGTCGACGGCAACGAGACCATCGGCGGGAACGGCACCATCGCCGGGACGCTGACGGTCAGCGGGGTCTCCTATCTCAACAAGATCATCACGACCGGCGGCAACGTGGCGACCCAGGTCGATCCATCGGCGGCCGATCTCGTGATCGGAAGCAGCAACAACGGCGGCGTGCGCCACGACTCGAGCATCATGTACTGGTCCAACGCGAGCGCCTCCCGCATCTTCAATTCGGCCGACGTCTTCTATCTCAGCGTGTGGAACGCGAACCCGACCACCGGGGCGAACATCATCCTCGCGGCCAACGGCGGCCCGAACCAGATGAGGGGCGCGCTCGGCATCGGCAGCACGCTCCCGACGAACAGCGGCCACAGCTACGTCTATATCGACAACAGCAACACCGGCTGCTCCGAGATCGACGCCGCCGGCACCATCAACGTCTGCGGCGCGGGCAACTACGCGGCCTACCAGCCCGGCGTCTACGTCGAGGGCTGGAGCTACCACAACCGCGGCGGCCAGGTGGGGGTCCAGGACACCGCGGGCAGCTTCTCCACCCAGGTCTGGGGCTTGAACACGGCGACCGGCTCCATCGGCTGGAAGACGCTGACCAAAGACGACTCCAGCGACCACCTGTTCTGCTGCCCGAAGTAGGGCGGCTTCCCTCTTATCTGTCGCGCAAGGGGCGCGACGCGCGCGCGCACGCCGCGCGCACCGCCTCCTCGGCGTCGCCGCAGAGCCGGCCCAGCGTCGCCGCCGAAAGAGCGCCGGCCGGGTCGATCCGGCCCAGCGCCTCCGCGACGGCGGTCCTCATGTCCGAGTCGGCCTCCCCGGCCGCGGCCGCGATCGCCGGGACGGCGGGCGTGGCCGCCGTCCCCACCCGGCCGAGGGCGCGGACGGCCTCGTAGCGGACGTCGAGGTCCCGGCTGGCGACGAGCCGCTCGAGCAGCGCGGGCGCCGCGGGCGCCGCCCGCGGTCCGATGCGCCCGAGCATGTACTCGGCCTCGACGGCGGAGGCCGCGGGGAGCCCGGGCAGGACTCGCGCAAGGCCGCCGACCACGTCGTCGACCTTCAAGCCCGAGGTCTCGATGATCCAGACCGCGTCGCGCACGTCGACGTGGTCCTCCTGGAGGACCCCGCGCAGCGCGGCGACGAGCTCCCGACCGCCGGCCGCGGAGCACGGCGCGGAAAACGCCAGGCCGAGGAGCAGGGGAGCGAGCCGCGCGAGCGTCATCGTGGACTTACGCTAACAAAATATTAGAATGACCGCGAGATGAATCGACCCCTGGCCGCGGCTCTGGCCCTCCTGCTCGCCGCGGCGGCGTCCGCCGCGCCGGCTCCGTCCCGGCCGCGCAGCGTGATCTTCGTGCTGGTCGAGGGGCTGAGCTGGGGGCAGCTCCAGCTCGCCCGGGACGCCGCGCGCGCGGCGGGCCGGACCCTCGCCATGGAGCGCGTGATGAACGAGGGCCATGCCGCCTACTGCGGCGTCACGCCGCTGGACGCGCTGGTGCCGGAGTCCGGGGCGAGCGCCTCCGCCTACGCCACCGGCCGCAAGATCGAGAACCGGGCCCTCTCGCGGCTGCCGGACGGGACGGACGTCGAGACGATCCTCGAGCTCGCGCGGCGCCGCGGCCTCGGCACCGGCCTGGTGACGACCGCGCGCCTGACGCACGCGGCTCCCGCCGCGTTCCTGGTCCACCGCCTCGATCGCGAGGACGAGTTCGCGATCGCGGGCGGCGTCGTCGGTTCCGGCGTCGATGTCCTGCTCGGCGGCGGCGCCAGCCGGTTCACGCCGAGCGTCCGCGCGCGCGCGCGGGCGGCCGGGTATTCCGTCGTCACCGACGCGCGCGTCTTGAAGGACGGACTGCCGCCCGGCAAGACCCTCGGCCTGCTGGCCGAGGAGACGTTCCCGTTCTCGCTCGACCGCGGAAGCCTCGGGTCCGGCGCGCCGCCCACGCTCGAGACGATGACGCGCCTGGCTCTCGGCCGCCTGGGCGGGGACGCGACGGGCTTCGCGCTCGTCGTCGACGCGCGCCTCATCGACGAGGCGTCCCACGACCACGACGCCGCCGCGGTCCTGGCCGAGGCGGCCGACGCCGACCGCGCCGTCGGCGCCGCGCGCGAGTTCGCCGCGGACCATCCGGACGTCGAGCTCGTCGTCGCGTCCGACCACGACGCGGGAGGCATGGCCATGTCCTGGCGCGTGAACCGGTCCGACCTCGGCGGACGCGCGCCTCTCGAACTGCTGA
>DATNGC010000066.1:0-17963 GCA_035606075.1 Elusimicrobiota bacterium | reverse complement strand
GACGATGCCCATGCCGTAGGCCGCCATGGCGACGCCGCGCTCCTCGGGCGGGAAGCACTCGAGCATGATCGCCTGCGCCAGCGGCTGGAGGCCGCCGCCGCCGATGCCCTGCAGGACGCGCGCCGCGATGAGCTGGGGCAGGCTCTGCGCCATCCCGCACAGCGCGGAGGCGACGATGAACAGGGTGACCGAGAAGGCGAGGTAGCGCTTGCGGCCGAAGTAGCTCGACAGCCACGCCGCCGCGGACAGGACGATCGCGTTCGAGACCAGGTAGCTCGTGAGCACCCACGTCGCCTCGTCGGTGGACGCGGAGAGGTTGCCGGCGATGTGCGGCAGGGCGACGTTGGCGATGGACGTGTCCAGCACCTCCATCGAGGTGGCCAGCATGACGGAGATCGTCACGAGCCACGGGTTGTAGCGCGGCTTCCACGGCGCCGGCGCGGCGGCCGCGGCGGCGGAGCTCACCGAAGGTCCACGGTCGCCTCCACCGACATTCCAGGCGCCAGCACGCGCCCGCCGGCCGGCTTGTCGTCGAGGACGATCTTGACCGGGACTCGCTGGACGACCTTCACGAAGTTGCCGGTCGCGTTCTCGGCGGGCAGGAGGCTGAAGCGGGCGCCGGTGCCGGCCTGGATGCTGTCCACGTGCCCGCGCAGGCGCTCGTCGGGATAGGCGTCGACGCGGATCTCGGCCTTCTGGCCGGGATGCATGCGCGTGAGCTGGGTCTCCTTGAAGTTGGCGACGACCCAGACGTCGGCGGGCACGAGCGCGAGGATCGCCTGGCCGATCGAGACGTAAGCGCCGGGCTCGATGGACTTGCGGGTCACGCGGCCGGACTCGGGCGCCGTGATGCGCGTGTAGGACAGGTCGAGCTCGGCCTGGCGCAGCGCGGCCTCGCTCTGCGCGAGGTCGGCCTTGGCGGAGTCGGCCGCCGCCTGGGCGTGCTCCAAGTCCTGCTTGCTCGCCTCATCGCGCGCAAACAGCGCCTGCGCGCGCTTCAGGTCCGCCTCGCTCTTGGCGGCCTCGGCGCGGTCGGAGGCGGCCTTCCCCTTGGCCTGGTCGACGCGCGTCTGGAAGTCGCGCGGGTCGAGCTCGGCGAGCAGGTCTCCGGCCTTGACGTCCTGGTTGTCGTCGACCAGCACGCGCGCGGCGTGCCCGGCGACCTTCGCGGAGACCGGGATGATGTGGGCGTCGATGGCGGCGTCGTCGGTCTCCGCCGAGGGAGCGCGCAGCAGCAGGTAGGCGCCGCCGGCCAGCGCCGCGGCGAGCGCGGCCCCGATCGCGAGCTTCTTGCCGGGCGTCAAGCCGGACGCGCCCTTCGGCGCGCGCGGCGCCGCATCCTGCCTTTGATCCGTCGATTCGCGCTCCATGGTCTCTCCGGTCTTCATAATGAAAAATCTCCCGCGCGGCCGATGGCGGCCGCGTAATTGACGCGCGACGAGTGATAGCGGGCGAGCGCCGCGACCTGCGCGCTGCGCGCCCGCGCCAGCTGGGCCTGCGCCTCGATGACGTCCACCGAGGCGCCGATGCCGGCGGCGTAGCGGTCCTGGGCCATCGTCAGCTCGCGGGCCGACAGCGTCAGCGACTCCTCGGCGGCGGCCTCCTCGGCCGCGGTCTCCGAGAGCCGCTCGAGCGCCGTGCGCACGTCGAGCTCCACCTGCTGGCGCACGTCGGCGAGGGTCGCCTTGGCCTCGCGGCTGCGCGACTCGGCCTCCTCCTGCTTCCCCTTCAGAAGGCCGCCGGAGAACAAGGGCAGCGACACGCCTCCGCCGATGTCCCCGACGTTGCGCGAGTCGCCCGGCACCGTGCCGCTGCGCGCGTAGTCGCCCGTCACGACGATCGACGGGGCGCGGTCGCCGAAGGCGGCCTTCGCCGCGAGCTACTCGGAGCGCGCGCGAGCCTCGGCCGCGGCCAGCTCGGGGCGGCCGGAGAACGCGGCGGACAGCGACGCCTCGAGCGCCGGCGCGGACGACGAGGCCGCCGTGAAGTCGTCGGTGAGCTTGAGCTCGCGGCCCAGCGGCCAGCCGGCGACGCGCTTGAGCAGGAGCTGGGCCTCCGTCTCGGCGATGCTCGCGCGCAGCAGGGCCGCGTCGGCGTCGGCCGCCCGGGCCTGCGCGCGGACCACGTCGACGCCCGTCGCCGCGCCCTGCGCCTTGCGGTCGCGCGCCAAGGACAGGAGGCTGTCGGCGACCTGCTTGTCGGCCTGCGCGGCCGCGACGGCGCGCTGGGCGCGCACGGCGTCGAGGTAGGCGAGCGCGGCCGCGGCGGCGACCTGCTCGCGCGCGGCCTTCTCCTCGTCGGAGGCCGCGACGGCGGCCGCCTTCTCCGACCGCGCGCGCTGGATCGTCCCCCAGTCGAAGACTTTCTGCGTCAGGTGCGCGCGGGCGTCGAACGTGTCGTAAGGCCCGAGCATGCTCGGGAAATTCGGGAAGGCGAGGCCCTCGGCCGCGAGGTTGACCTTGAAGGTCCGGACCTCGGAGAAGGTCGCGGTGAGCTGCGGCAGAAGGCCCGAGGCGGCCTGCATGGCGCGCGCGCGCGCCTGCGCGGTCTGCTCCCCCGCCAGCACCGCGTCCAGACGCGACCCGATCGAGGCCGAGATCGCGTCGCGCAGGCTGACCGGCGTGGGCGCCTCGGCCGCGCCCGCGAAGGCGGCCAGCCCGAGCAGGCCCGACAAGAGCAGGATCGGCTTCATTTCTTCCCCGCCAGGGCGCGGCGGCCCGCGTCCGTGATCAGGCCCTCGAAGTAAACGCGCACGAAGGTCTCGAAGATCGGCGCGATCTGCTCTCCCGGCTCCCATCCCGAGACTTCGGGGTTGAGCAGGGCGCTCGTCATCGTCAGGTACAGCCGCACCAGAGTCTCACGGTCGAGGTCCTTGCGCAGGACGCCCTGGGCGACGCCCTGGTCGAGCAGGTCGAGCATGTGCTTGCGCACGCGCGTGCGGCGGAACTCCTGGATCTCCGCCCAGACCTCGGGAGCGCTGCGGCGCAGGTCGGTCATGTAGCCGGGAGTGAGCCGGGCATAGATGCGCGCGATGTGGGCGAAGGTCTTGCGCGCGCGCTCGAAAAAGTCGAGCTTCTCCGCGGCGATCGCGTTGAGCTCCCGCTCGCACGAGTCGGAGTTGCAGCGCGTGGTCGCGCGCAGAAGCTCCTTCTTGCCCGGGAAGAACTCGTACAGCGTCTTCTTGCTCATGCCGAGCTCCCTGGCGATGTCGTCCATCGTGACCGTGCTGAAGCCGTGCGCCATGAAGCGGGCCTGGGCGGCCGCGACGATGCGATTGCGGATCTCGGCGGAGCTCTCGTCGGTGACGGAGGGTGGGGTCATGGTTCTAAACCTCGGAAACTCGTACGGTTTCTAGAGTTTATTGTAGCACGGAATTGCCACGACGTCAAGCTCCGCGGAGATGGGCCCTTCGGTGAAGAAGGCCGCAGGTCCTCCGCCCCTGCCGCCGGCGGCCTCGGACGATTACTCTCTCGAGGACGCCGTCCGGACTCTAGGAGCATGATGCGCGCGAACCGGCAAGCCGCCCTCTGGATTCTCGTCTTGGTCGGACTCTTCGCCGCGATCCCGCGCGCCGCCGGAGCCCTCGACGAACGCTCGCCGCTCACCGTCGGGCCTCCGCGTCCCGTCATCCGCCCCCGAATCTCCTACCCTCCGCTGGACCCTCGGGCCGAATCGTTCGGCTTCGAGAGCCTCTATATCAAGGGCGCCGAGGTGGAAAACGTTCCGGATCTCAAGCGCGATTGGAACGTGCGGACTTTGTCGATGAAGGTTTACACGGTCCAAGACGACGGCGGACATCCCATCAGTATGATTGGACTGGTCGACATCACGCGTGACGACGTGGAGACCCCCTCCATGCCGCATCTCTTCAGCCCGATCAATCCGGGATACGAGGACTTCACTCTGATTAAGCGCGGCGAGAAGTTCAAGCTCGTGGTCCAACGGGACGGCGGCCTCGTGCTCGAGCGTCCCGCCGACAAGAAAGACCCTCGCCTGATGTACACCGCGATCGGCCAGCTGTACCTCGATCGAAACGAGCAGATCGTCAACAGCTCGACCGTCACCATCGCCGGCAGACCCTACTACGTACTCGTCCAGGGAGGCGCGACCACATCGCTTCTGTTCTTCGCGAAAGATCAGGCCCCGCGCACGAGCGGCGACATGTCAAACACGCACCCGCTTCTCATGGGCGACGTGGCGGTCCGGGCGGCCGACGGCAGCATGGCTCCCATCACCGGCAGGCCGGATCTGGGCCGCCTGCCCGACGGCAGCGCCTGGCATCTGGAGTTCGACATGGCCTCGAACTCCTGGAGCGTCTTTCCCGGCGCGGGCGATCCGAAGGTCTGCGTCCCGCGTCCCCGCTAGCGGCTCCTACCGGAATATCTCCGCGAAGAAGTCCTGCAGGGCCTTCCAGGAGCGCTCGTCGGCTTCCTTGTTGTAGGCCATGCCCGTCGACTTGTCGCTGCCCGCCTCCTCAACGGTGAAGCTGTGCACCGCGCCGCCGTAGGCCGTGAACTCCCAGTCGGCGCCGGCCTTGCGCATCTCGTCCTCGAAGGCCGGCACCGCCGGCATGGTCATCTTGTCGTCGGCCCCCTGGAAGACGGCGATCTTGGCCTTCGGCTTCTCGGTCGCGGGCGTCGGCGTGGCGAGATTGCCGTGGAAGCTGGCCACGCCTTTGAGGTCGGCGCCCATGCGGGCCAGCTCGAGGACCGTCGTGCCGCCGAAGCAGTAGCCGATCGCGGCGAGCTTGGAGTCGTCGACGTACGGGAGCTTCTTGAGCTGCTCCACCGCGAGCATCGCGCGGCGCCGCATCGCGGCCCGGTCGTTGAAGAAGGCGCCGGCGAGCTTGCCCGCCTCCTCGTGGTTGGTCGCGTACACGCCCTTGCCGTACATGTCGAGCGCGAAGGCCGTGTAGCCGAGCTTGGCCAGCATCTCCGCGCGGCGCTTGGAGTACGGGCCGTTGCCGTACCACTCGTGCGCGACCAGCACGCCGGGCCGCTTGTCCTTGAAGCCGTCGTCCCAGTAAGCGAAGCCTTCCAGGACGGTGTTTCCGTCCTTATATTCGACGGCTTTGCTGCGCACGGCGGCCCGGACGGGCGCGGCAAGCAGGACGGCGGCGGCGACGGCGACGAGGGTCTTCATGAGGGTCCTCCGCGGAAAAATGGACGACGCGGAGAACATACTAAATGTCGCCCACGCGGGCATAAATCCTCACCGAGCGAAGGATGCCGGTGAAAGCCTGGTAGTCTTCGTGCCAGGTCCCCAGGCGCAGCGTGTCGAGGCGCTCGGCCGGGAGGCCTTTGCACGGGACCGTCTCGATGCGCTTGCCGTCGACGAAAAGCGACGCGCGTCCCGCCCAATCGTCGTAGGCCAGCGCGACGGTCGTCCAGCTCCCGTAAGGCAGAGGATCCGACGTCAGCTCGCACGAGCCGGCGGACGCCTTGACGCGCCACGAGTCGGACGAGGGCTCGGAATCCAAGACGTAGGGCCCGGCGGCCGCGAACGTCTCGAACGGCGAGCGCCTCTTGGCCCGCCGCCTCTCGGCGCGGACCTCGACCTGCAAAGCCGCCGTGCCGTCGAGATGCAGCGCGGCCGGCAAGGCGTAGTCGAGCCAGCCGGCGTCCTCCTGGAACGCCGCTCCCTCCGGCGAGGAGCCCACGGTCCCGTGGACCTGAGGCGCTCCGGTGCCCGTCGCGCCGAACCCCGCGGTCAGCGCCGCCTCCACGACGGGCGAACCGAAGCTCGCGCGCGGGGCGGGGCGGAACAGCTTCCAGCCGCCCCAGCCGAGCGCCAGGATCACGGCCGCCGCCAGCGCGGCGCGGCTGCCGGGAAAAGCGGCCTCGGCGGCGTCGAGAAAAGCCCGCCAGACGAACACGGTCACAAGGCCGCACAGCGCGGCGGCGGCCGCGACCGGCGCCCGGGCGAGCCAAGCCCAGCGGCCGCTCGCGGAGAACGCGATCGGGCCGATCGCGACGCGGTCCCCGCCGGAGCGGGCGTAGAACGCCCACCAGATCAGGATCGCGGTGAAGATCGTGAAGAGGCAGGCGCCGAAGAAGGAGTTCAGCGCCGCGGCCTTGCCCGGGGGCGCGCCGGGCGCGGGCTGAAGGAGGATGGAGAGGCCCGCCAGCGCGAACAGAGCGCCGACGCCGAAGCCGAGCCAAGCCCCCCTCGCCTTCTCGGGATGGAGCGCGCCCATGCCGATGATCCCGACGCCGAGCAGGAGCACGAAGAAGCCTATGAAGCGCGGAGGAGGCGGCCTATCGGCCGACGACCGGATCTCGAGCACGCTCGGAAGTATAGCGGGCGCTCCCGGACGCGTCCAGACGGAAACGACGACGCCCGGCCGCGATGGGAGAAACCATCATTGCGGCCGGGCGTCGAGTCAGTTTACCGCCGCGAGCGCGCCTCTGGAAAGCGCAGAAGTTCAAGTCCTGCCATTCAAAAAACGAATGGTCAGCGCGCCGGGCGCTTGAGGAGCACCGCGCCGAGCGGCGGCAGCTTCAGGTTCACCGAGCACGGCCGGCCGTGCATGGGAACCTTGTCGGCGTTCAGGCCCCCCCCGGTCGTCACGCCGGAGCCGCCCACGTCCGCGGCGTCGGAGTCGGCGAGCTCGGCCCACCAGCCGGCCGCGGGCACTCCGATGCGGTAGTTGTCCCGCGGCACGGGCGTGAAATTGAACACGCAGAGGACCTGGTCGTCCTCGGACGCGCCCTTGCGCAGGAAGGAGAGCACGGAGTTGTCGGCGTCGGAGGCGTCGATCCACTCGAAGCCCGACGGGTCGCAGTCGCGCTGGTGCAGGGCCGGCTCGGAGCGGTAGATCCGGTTGAGCCGCTCGACCCAGCGCGAGATCCCCTTGTGCGGCTCCCACTGCAGCAGGTGCCAGTCGAGGCTGCGGTCGTGGCTCCACTCGTAGCGCTGGGCGATCTCGCCGCCCATGAACAGCAGCTTCTTGCCCGGCATCGCCCACTGCCAGGCGAGGAGCAGGCGCAGGTTGGCGAACTTCTGCCAGTCGTCGCCGGGCATCTGGTTGATCAGCGAGCCCTTGCCGTGCACGACCTCGTCGTGCGAGAGCGGCATGACGAAGTTCTCGGTGAATTGATAGATCGCGCGGAACGTGATCTCGTTCTGATGGTAGCGGCGGTGGATCGGGTCCTTGCGGAAGTACTCGAGGCTGTCGTGCATCCAGCCCATGTCCCACTTGTACCCGAAGCCGAGTCCGCCCGTGTAGGTCGGCCGCGAGACGCCGCCCCAGGCGGTGGACTCCTCGGCGATCGTCAGCGCGTCGGGATGGCGCGAGTACACCTCTTCGTTGAGCTTCTTGAGGAAGGAGATCGCCTCCAGGTTCTCCCGCCCGCCGTAGCGGTTCGGGATCCACTCCCCCTGCTTGCGTGAGTAGTCGAGGTAGAGCATCGAGGCCACCGCGTCCACGCGCAGGCCGTCGGCGTGGTACTTCTCCATCCAGAACAGCGCGTTGGAGATCAGGAACGCGCGGACCTCGTTGCGGCCGTAGTTGAAGATCGCGCTCTTCCAGTCGGGGTGGAAGCCCTGCTTCGGGTCGGAGTGCTCGAACAGGTGCGTCCCGTCGAACCAGCCGAGCCCGTGCGCGTCCTCGGGGAAGTGCGACGGGACCCAGTCGAGGAGGACCCCGATGCCCTGCTCGTGCAGGTGATCGACGAGCGCCATGAAGTCCTGCGGCGTGCCGAAGCGCGACGTCGGCGCGTAGTAGCCGGTGGTCTGGTAGCCCCACGAGCCGCCGAAGGGGTGCTCCATGACGGGCATGAACTCGACGTGCGTGAAGCCGTGCCTCTTCACGTGCTCGGCGAGCAGCGGCGCCAGCTCCTTGTAGGTCAGCGAGCGGTCGCCCTCCTCGGGCTTGTGCCGCCACGAGCCGAGGTGGACCTCGTAGATCGACAGCGGCGCGCCGTACGCGTGGCGCGCGCCGCGGCCCTTCATCCACTCGGCGTCCTTCCACTCGTGAGTCAGCTCGCAGACGACGGAGGCCGTGCGCGGCGGGACCTCGTGGCGGAAGCCCACCGGGTCCGCCTTCTCGGTCTTCTGGCCGGAGGCGTTCTGGATCCAGTACTTGTACAGCGCGCCGGGCTTGACTCCCGGGATGAAGCCCTCCCAGATGCCCGACGACCAGCGCGGCGTCAGGTTGTGCTTGGTCTTCGACCAGCCGTTGAAGTCGCCGGTCACGTGCACGTGGCGGGCCGACGGCGCCCAGACCGCGAAGAACACGCCCGGCTTGCCGTCCACGACGCCGGGATGCGCGCCCAGCTTGTCGAACAGGCGCACGTGCGTGCCCTCGTTGAAGAGGAAGAGGTCCTGATCCGTCAGCAGCGACGGCTTGTGGGTGACGGCTCCGATCTCGCTCATGCTGCCTCCGGGGCGCGTCCGCAGGCGCCCGTCATCGTGCCCAGACGTCCGGCGAGCGGCCACGACAGCGCGCCCGGCTCCATGCGCCAGCGCCAATTCCCCTCGACGGTGCCCGGGCGGTTCATGCGCGCCTCGGTCCCGAGGTTCAGCAGGTCCTGCATCGGCGCGAGGACCAGCCGCGCGGGCGAGCGCCAGGTCAGGCGCGTCATCGCCCACGAGGGGGCTTCGCCCCCGGGGCCGGCCGCGCGCAGGAAGCTCGCGCGCTCCTTCTCGACCTGCGCGGGAGGGCGGCCCGCGTTGGAGGAGCCGTCGTCCTCGAACCAGCCGCGCGTCGTGTCGTTGTCGTGCGTGCCCGTGTAGCCGACGCAGTTCTGCGGCCACCGGTCGGGCCACTCGTCCTCGCTCCCGCCGAAGGAGAACTGCGCGAGCTTCATGCCGGGGAAATCGAACTTGTCGCGCAGCGCGATCACCGGCGGCGTGACCGAGCCCAGGTCCTCGGCGATGATCTCGAGCCCGGGCACCTCGCGGCGCACCGTCTCGAAGAGCTCGTCGCCGGGCGCCTGGATCCAGCGGCCGTTGACCGCGGTCTTGTCGCCGGCCGGGACCTCCCAGTAGTTGCGGAAGCCGATGAAGTGGTCGAGGCGCACCGCGTCGAAGCGCTCGGCGTACGCCTTGAGCCGCGACACCCACCAGGCGAAGCCGGTGCGCGCGTGCTCGTCCCAGCGGTACAGCGGGTTGCCCCACAGCTGGCCGGTCTCCGAGAAGTAGTCGGGCGGCACCCCCGCCACGGCCGTCTGGCGGCCGGCTTCGTCCAGGCAGAACAGCTCCTGGTGCGCCCAGCAGTCCGCGCTGTCGTGGCTGACGTAGATGGGCTTGTCGCCGATGAGGCCGACGCCGCGCGCGATCGCGTGGCGGCGGACCGACTCCCACTGGCGGGCGAAGAGCCATTGGGCGAAGTCGTGATGCCGGATCTCGTCGGCCAGGCGCGCGCGCGCCGCCTCCAGCGCGGGAGCGCGCCGCCGCGCGAGCGCCTCGTCCCACTGCACCCACGGCCGCCCGCCGTGCGCCTCGCGCAGGGCGCTGAACAGCGAGTGGTCGGCGAGCCACGACGCCTCGCGGACGCGGAACGCGTCGAAGTCCTCCCGGTCGTCGCGCGCGGCCCTCCTGGAAAAGCTCGCGAGGGCGGCCCGCAGCGCCTTCGCCTTGGGCTGGCCGAGCTCGGCCTTCTTCAACAAGCCTTCGGCGGCCAGGATCTCCACGCTGATCATCCCCGGGCTGCCCGCGAACGCCGACATGGAGTTGTACGGCGAGCCGCCGCCGTCGGGCGGGCACACCGGCAGCACCTGCCACCACGACTGGCCGCAGTCGGCGAGGAAGTCGACGAAGGCCCGCGCGACGGGGCCCAGGTCCCCGCCGCGCGGGCCGGGGAGCGAGGTGGGATGCAGGAGAATCCCGCTGGCGCGGCGCTTGATCGTCGGCTTGGTCGGCATGAGGGCGCGATTCTAGCACAAACCATGTGTTTCCGATACAATGGCCGCATGTGCGCCAGGTATACGGCGACGGTCGACCCCAAGAAGCTCGGAGAACGCTTCGGAATCCCGCCCGCGCCGGGCCTCAAGCCGCGCTACAACGTCGCTCCCAGCCAGGAGGCCGCCGTCGTGATCGCGGCTCCGGAGCCGCGCATGTCGCTCTTGCGCTGGGGACTGCTCCCCGCCTGGGCGAAGGGCCCGCAGGCCAAGCCCCAGATCAACGCGCGGGCGGAGACGCTCGCCGACAAGCCCTTCTTCCGCGAGTCCTTCCGCTGGCGCCGCGCGCTGGTGCCCGCCGACGGCTGGTTCGAGTGGCCCAAGAAGGGAGCCGACAAGGCGCCCCGCTTTTTCCGCCTCAAGGGCGGCGAGCCGTTCGCCTTCGCCGGACTTTGGGAGTCCGGCGGCTTCGCCCTCGTCACCGTCGAGCCCAATCCTCTCGTGGCCCGCTTCCACGACCGCATGCCCGCCGTGCTCGCGCGCGGCGACGAGACGGAATGGCTCGACGCGAAGACGCGCCCCGAGCGCCTGCGCGAGCTGCTCCTGCCGTATCCCGCCGAGCTTCTCGTGGCGAGGCGCGTCGGCTCCCGGATCGGACGGACGGACGTCGACGAGCCGTCCCTTCTCGACGAGGAGTCGTCCTCGCAGGGCGACCTCTTCGGCGCGGTTTAACCGCTATAATATCCGCCATGTCCTCGGGTCCGTCCGACGTCAGCGCGCCGCGCCGGGCGCTCGGCCGCTTCAACGCCGCGGCGGCGGTCCTCCTGCTCGTCGCCGGCGGCATGGTCACCTCCACCAACTCGGGCATGGCCGTCCCCGACTGGCCCTTGTCCTACGGACAGTGGCTGCCGAGGATGACGGGCGGGGTCTTCTTCGAGCACGGTCACCGGATGATCGCCGCCTTCATCGGCCTGATGATCCTGATCATGGCCTTCTACACGCAGTTCGACGAGTCCCGTCCCGGCGTCCGCCGCCTGGCGTGGTGGACGCTGTTCGGGGTGAGCCTGCAGGGCGTGCTCGGCGGCGTCACCGTCCTCTTCAACCTGCCCGTCGCCGTGTCCGCCGCGCACGCGACCCTCGGCCAGACCGTGTTCTGCCTGCTCGTGGTCATGGCCGACCTCGTCGGCGGAGAGCCGGCTCCGGCGGCTCTCGACCCGCTCGGCCGCCTGCCCGCCCTGTCGCTGCTGGCCGTCGCCGCGCTGTGGTGCCAGCTCGTCATGGGCGCCGTCATGCGCCACGGAGGCTCGGGCATCGCCCCGCATCTCGCCGGCGCCGCCGTCGCCGCGCTCGCGGCCGGCGCGCTCGGCGCGGCCGGGCTCGCCCGGCGCGAGCCGGCCGTCGCACGCCCGGCCGGGGCGCTGCTCGCGCTGCTCGCCGTCCAGCTGACGCTGGGCCTGGCGACCGCGGACTTCCGCACCGAGCCGCTGCCCCGGGCCAACCCCGCCATGATCGCGGCCGCGACGGCTCATCTCGTCGTCGGCGCGCTGCTGCTCGGCGCGGCGGTCCTCGTCGCCTTCCGCCTGCACCGCATGAAGGCGGCGAGCGCCTCTTGAAGCGCTCCGGCGCCGGCGCGCGCGAGGCCTTCCTCCGGGAGCTGTTCGACGCCCTGTGGCGCCGCTACCGCGACCGCGTCTCCTACGCCCGCGTCTACGAGGACGTCTTGAGGTCCCACGGCGGCGCGTTCCGCAACGACCACGTCGCCTTCCGCACGATCGCCTCCCAGCGGCCCTGGTCCGGCCTGGCCGCCGTGGCGCGCCCGTTCGAGGCGCTCGGCTACACGGCCGCCGCGACCTACCGCTTCCCGGACAAAAACCTCTCGTCGATCCATCTCGCCCCGCCGGCGCCGGATCTGCCCAAGGTTTTCGTCTCCGAGCTGCGCGCGTGGGAGCTGCCGGCGCGCGCGCGCCGCGTCGCGCTGGCCGCGGCCGCGAAGGCCAAGCCGTCGCTTTCCGACGACGACCTGGCCGCGCTGCACGCCTGCGGCGCGCTCTCGAAGACGAAGCGCGAAGCGCTCCTGGCGCGCCTGCTCGCGCATTTCGACCGGCCTTGGCCGGTGCCGGCGAAGGCCGACGTCGCGACCCTGGAGCGCGAGTCGCAGTTCGGCGCGTGGGTCCTGCTCCACGGGCACGCGGTCAATCACTTCACGGCCTCCATCGACGCGCACGGCGTCGACAGCCTCGGCGACATCGAGAAGACCGTCGCGGCGCTCAAGGCCGCGGGCGTGCCGATGAAGCCCGAGATCGAGGGCGCGCGCGGCTCGAGGCTGCGCCAGTCCTCGACGCGGGCCGTCGTGCTCCCCACGCCCATGCGCGTGGGCGCGCGCGTCGCCCGGGTCCCGTGGACTTACGCCTACTTCGAGCTCGCCGAGCGGCCGCTCGTCGACGGCCGCCGCTTCGAGGGCTTCCTCGGCGGGCAGGCGACGAACCTCTTCGAGATGACCCGCCGCGCATGACGAGCGCCTCCCCGGGACGCCTGCAGGTCCTACTTCGCGTCCGCGCCGGCGCGCCGCTCGTGGCCGGCCTGCCGTGCGCCGTGCGCAGCGCCTTTCGCGCCGGAGCGCTCGCGCCCGAGCGGATCGTCATCGCCGAAGCCGACCAGGCCTTCCTCGACCGCTGGTCGTTCCAGCTCCGCGCCGCCAAGACCCCGGTCCTGGGCGGCAAGTCCGGCGCCGCGGCGCTCGATCCCCGCCTGCCGGTCCTGGCCGTCGACGAGGACGCCTTCCCGGACGTCGACGGCCTCGCCGATTTCCTGCGCGACGCGGCGGAGCGCGGCCGCGCGCGCCTCTCCATGAACGGCCGGGCGCTCGCCGCCTTCGTGCGCGAGCCCGCGGAGTTCGGCGCGGGCAAGGACGCGCCCGCCGACGTGCACGCGCGCGTCCTGTCGGCGGTCCTGCCCGAGGCCCCCGGCGCCGCGTTCTTCGACGCCGGCCGCCCCGACGCGGCCGCGGCCGCCGCCGCGACGCTGTACTCGCGCATGTCCAAGCCCAACGACGGCTACCTCGCGAAGCTCGACCGGAAGGTCTCCGTCTCGCTCACGCGCCTGCTGCTGCCGTTCCCGGTCAGCCCCAACCTCGTGACGGCCGTCAGCCTCCTGCTGGGGTTCCTCGGCGCCTGGTGGCTCGCCTCCGCGTCGGCGCGCGAGCAGTTCGCGGGCGCGCTCATGCTGTGGTTCTGCGCCATCCTCGACGGCTGCGACGGCGAGATCGCCCGCCTCAAGCACCACATCACACCGTGGGGCGGGGACTTCGACCTGCTCGCCGACCACCTCGCGCACCTGGCCACGTTCATCGCCTTGCCCGTCGGCGTCGCCCGCCTCCACCCCGACCAGGATTGGCGCGTCCCGGGCGTCCTGCTGGTGACGGGCTTCCTCGCGGCCGGCTGGTCGGTGTGGAAGCTCGTGCTGAGCGTGCCCGAGGAGAAGCGCGGACCGTCGGCCCTCGTCGTGGAGCGCGTCGCGAGCCGAGACTACGTGTACCTGATCGTCGCGCTGACCGCCATCGGCCGGCTGAATTGGTTCGTGTGGACCGCCGCCTACGGCTCGCACGTCTTCTGGCTGTGGCTGTGGTGGTCGTCGCGGCGCGTTCCCGCCGCCGTCGAGCCCGTCTAGGCTCGTCTAGGCTAGGCCCCAGCCCTTGAGCGCCGCGCGCTCCTCGTCCGCGGAGCGGACCTTCTTGAACTTCGCCGGCCTCCCCTTCACGCGCGCCTCGCACTCCTTCCAGGTCGCGTGCCGCTCGAGCTTGCCGTCGAGGACGCTCAAGTAGGTCGCCGGGCCCTCGGCCGCGGGCGGAGCGGCGGACGCCCGGCGCGGCTTCTTCGGCGCGGCGTAAGGGACGTCCGACGGCGCCAGCGAGCCGTGCGGATAGGAGAGCAGGGGTCCCGCGTACAGCTCGACGTGGCGGCGCTTCGAGAAGGAGACCGCGATCTCGTCGCAGCGCTCGTTGGCGTCGTGGCCGTCGTGGCCGCGCACCCAGCGCCACTCCACGCCGTCCTTTCCGCGCTCCGCCACGGCCGCGTCGAGCGCGCGCCACAGGTCCTCGTTCTTGACCGGCTCGCCGGCCGCGGTGGTCCAGCCGCGGCGCTTCCAGCCGGCGATCCAGCTCGTGATGCCGCCGAGGACGTAGGTCGAGTCGCTGTGCACGACGGCGGGGCCGGGGCGGCCCCGGACGGCGCGCAGGCCCTCGATCACGGCGGTGAGCTCCATGCGATTGTTCGTCGTCTCGCGGTCGGCGCCGCCGAGCTCGATGACGGAGCCGTCGGCGGCCGCGACCACGCAGCCCCAGCCGCCGGGTCCCGGGTTGCCGGAGCAGGCGCCGTCGGTGAAGATCGCGATCATCGCGGCCATCCTACCAAAGATAGGCGCTAGCGGCTCGGAGCGGCCGAGAGGACGCGCAGGCGGTAGACGACGGTCTTGCCCGCCAGCGGAGGGTTGAAGTCGAGGCGCGCCTGCCCGCCGCCGATCGAGAGCACGCGCGCGGTCTCCGGCTTGCCGTCGCGGAAGCCCATGACCTTCGCGCCCGGCTTGAGCCCGCGCCCGAGCGCGCCGAGCTTGTCGAGCGGCATCGACTCGACGCGCGCCTCGTCGCGCGGGCCGAAGGCCTTTTCCGGCGCCAGCTCGACGGTCTTCTCCTCGCCGGGGCGCATGCCGAGCAGGGCGGCGTCGGCCCCGGGCGGGAGCTGGCCCTCTCCCTGGACGACCCGCACCGTCTCGGTCTCCAACACCGCGCCGCCGGCCGACAGCTCGTAGCGCACGACGACCGCGTCGCCGGGACGCACGCCCGCCCCGCGCGCGCAGGCGAGGGAGAGAAGGACCGCCGCCAGCGCGGCCTTACGCACTCGTCAAGACGGGGACGAACGCCCCCTTCGGGGACGCCAGTATCCTCGCCTGCAGCTGCAGGGTCTGCTCGTCGATGCGCAGGCGCAGCGCGGCGAGGATGGCCATCATGTTCGTGCCGGGGCAGTCGGTGTTGTTGTAGTGCCGGTGGCCCTCGAGGAAGCCCGGGCGCGACGGGTCCTGCCGGTACTTGACGGCCAGGAAGGAGACGAGCCGCGTCAGGCTCTCGACCTGCTCGGCCGTCGGCTTCTGCTTCATGAAGTTGCCCATCATCGCGATGCCGATGTTGTTCTCGTTGGCGCCGCCGGCGTGCGCTCCGAGCGTCTCTGCGGGGCGCCCCTCGACGACGCGTCCGGCGCCGTCGATCAGGAAGTGATAGCCGATGTCGTCCCAGACGTCCTTGCCTTCGCGCGCGCGGCCCGCCATGTGGTAGCGCTGGATGCCGCGCACCTCCGCGGCGGTGGCGGCCTCGGTCATGGTCTGCGCGCCCTCGGTGTGGTGCACGGTCACGTGCGTC
Source organism: Elusimicrobiota bacterium (assembly GCA_035606075.1). GTDB lineage: Bacteria > Elusimicrobiota > Elusimicrobia > UBA1565 > UBA9628 > GWA2-66-18. Next base: position 2,714 of record DATNGC010000066.1, on the reverse strand, counting down.
GGCGTCATCGGGACCGGCGAGCCCTTGCGCCTGGCGGCGCGCCAGCCCGCGCGGCTCATGACCGGCGCGGCCGCGGCGTACATGCGGCGCTCGAAGCCGTCGAAAGCGGCGAGGACCTTGCCGGCCCCGCTCGCCAGAGCCGCGGAGCTCGGCGGGAACTGGGCCGCGTCGGGCGGCGGCGGCTCGGCCTCGGCGAGATCGCTCGGGCGCCGAACGAGGTCGGGGTTCGCGTAGTCGAGCCGCGGGCGGCGCGTCCCTCCGCCTCCCGCGTACACCGCGCCGGGAGCCGGAGCGCAGCCGGCCCGCTCCTGGGCGCGTCCGTCGAAGAGCCGGTCGAAAGCTCCCGTCGCGGCCTCGTCGGTGGGCGCGTAGGCGGCGGCCGCGACCTGGGCGCGCTGATCCAGCAGCGCGTCGGACTCGCGGCTCAAGCCGCCGAGGCCGGCCGGACGCTGCGCGAGCAGGGACGCGGCCGGGGGAGCCGCGCGAGACGGAGTCTCTTTGCCGCCGTCGAGCAGGCCGCCGCAGGCGGAGAAGCCCAGCAAAGCGAGAGTCGGAAGCCAGAGCCAGCGTTTCATGCCGGCAGTCTATCGCCTTTTTCCGCCGCGGCTCTCAGTCCGAGGACCTACCGCGCGCGCGGCAAAGGTCCTATCGGTGTCAGGTTTAAGACGTTTAGACTTTTGCCCTGTTGAGGGCGTTTGCGGAGGAGATCGCGGCGGTGCCAGGCTTTAAGAGTTTAAGGAGCGAGGCCGGCGCAAGCGCCGGAACGCATAGGCGCCGAGACCGATCGCCGCCGCGCACGCGCACGCGGCCAGCAGAGGGCTCGATCCCTCGGGCTCGGGCGCCGCGGGAGCGATGGGAGAGAGGCTCGCCCGGGGGACGACCGAGGCCGCCGGGAGCGGGGACGGGGCCGAATGAGCGGCGACCGCGTCGCGAAGCTGCTCGTCGGCGCCGACCGGCGAGGTCAGGGGCGCGGCGGCGGGCGCGGCGGAGGCCGACGCCGCCGGGGACGGCTTGGCCTGCGCGAGCTCGCCAGGCGCCGCGGACGCGCGCGGCGCTCCGGTCGGCGCGGGAAGGTCATTCTTATGGAAGTCCTTCATCCCCAGCGGGCTCATCTGGAAGCCGCCGAGGCCGGCGCCGCCGGGTCCGCTTCCCCCTTCGGCGCCGCCGCCGGGCAGGCGCGAGCCGCCCCCGCGCGTGGTGAAGTCCTTGGGAAGCGGGACGCGGGCGTTTTTTCTTTTGCGCGAGCCGGAGCCCGGCTCGTCGGCCGACAGCGAGCCGCCCGCGCCGGCGTGCGCCCGGCCGGCGCCGAACGCGCCGGCGGGATCGGAGTCGCCGGAGGCGCTCGCCGTCTCGCTCGAATCCCCGGCCGCCGCGCCGCCGTGCCGGCTCTTGCGGCCATGACCGCGCGGGCCCTTGCCCGAGAACAAGCCGCCGGAAGCGCCGCCCGCGAAGTTCCCGTCGCCGCCGTCGCCTCCCCCGCCGTCGAACATGCTCCCGCCGCCGTTGATCTTCGGAGCCTTCGCGTGATGGGAAGGTCCGCTGCCGCCGGGGCCCGCGCCGGTGCCTCCTCCGCCGTCTCCGTCTCCTCCGCCTCCCGCGCCCCCGCCTCCGCCGCCGCGGCCTTTCTTGTGTCCGCCGTGGCCTTTCTTGCCCGAGCCGCCGCCGTCGCCATCTCCATCGCCGTCGTCGCCGCCGCCGCCGCCCTTGGCGCCCCTTTTCGGTCTCGGCCGGATCTTGCCGGTCCTGGGGGCTTTCGGAATCCTCGTCCACTGGTCGAGCCACCCCAGATCCTCGTCGACGGCGCCGCCGTCGCGGGCGCGGTAGATCAGATGGAGCTTTTTGTCCTTCCGCGCCACGACGCGCAGCGCGATGAAGCTGCCTCGCTTGGGGTGCTTGCTGATCCGCTCATGCAGGATCACGCCCATGTATTGCGCCCGCTGGCCGCCGTCATCCTTCTCGTGCAGCTTGGCGAGCAGCGACGCCGAAGCCTTAATGAGGAAAGACTGCTGGGGGACGGTCTCGTTGAGCTCGAGATAGCGTCCGAGGTCGGCGTCGGGCTCGTCCGGCGGGGCCTCGACCGCCGGCGACGTCAGCCCGGCGCGCCGGACCGAGCCGTCGAAGAGAGGCGCCGCGGCGTCCGCGGCCGCCGCGGGCGCCGCCGGCGGGAAGACGGGCCGACGCGCCGCCGGCAGCGGCTGCGCCACCGAGTCCCGCAGGTCGTCGTCGGAGACGGCTTCCTCCGGCAGCGGCGGCGGCAGCGGCGAGCCGGCCTCGACGAGCTTCAGGTTCGCCTCGGCCGCCTGCAGCTCCGCGGTCACCTGGTCGTCCGGCGCGGCGTGGTTCTCGGCCTGGAGCTCGCTGAGCTGGGCGCGCAGGCGCTCGACATCCTTCTGGGGCGCCGACGACTCGACGCGGATGTCGCGCAGGAGAAGCCGGGCGCGCCGATGCAGGTCCTTGCCCGGCGCGCCCCAGGAAGGCGCGGCGGCGGCCAGCAGGAGGCAGACGGCGAACGCGGCTCGGCCCATGCCCGGTCATTCTATCACGAGGCCGCCCCCGCGATGGGACGGTCAGATGACGAAACCGACGGTTATTTTTTATGGGTCGAAAGGCCGGGTCGCCCGGACCCATTGGGCCAGGCGCTCCATGCCGGTCTCGATGCGCACGCGGGGGTGCCAGCCGAGATCGCTCTTGGCGGCGGTGATGTCGAACCAGTG
>DATNGC010000065.1:0-11143 GCA_035606075.1 Elusimicrobiota bacterium | reverse complement strand
CCAGCGCGCCTCGTTCCGCGCCATCCTGACCCGCCTCTGGGAGCGCGGCGGCCGGTCCCCGTCGCCGGCGCTGACGCTCGAGGTCCTTCGCGCGGGCCTCGCGCCGGGCGCCGAGCTCACCGACGACGACGCGCGCGCGGTCGCCGCGGCGCTGCGCCTGGGCCCCAAGGCTCTGCCCTACTCGCACGCCCCGGCCGCCGACGCCCTCGCGAGCGCGCTGGGACGGCGGACGCTGATCGTCTGGAGCACGGGCTCGCACACGAGCGCGCTGCAGCCCTGCTTCGGCATCGGCCCGGGCAGCGAGCGCCTGCACGGCGTGCTCGAGAACTCCGACGTGTTCCAGGCCCTGCGCCCGGCCGCCGACTACCAGTAGCCTTTCTCGCGCAGCTGGCGCAGGACGTCGGGAGAGACCCGCCGCGCGCGCTCCGGGCCGGAGCCCGTCTCGCGGACGTGGCGCAGGAGCTTCTGGGTCATGTCGAGCGCCCGTCCGGGGTTCGCCGCGCCGGCGTCCGCGTCCTCCTCCGGGTCCGCGCTCAGGTGGTACAGGCGGAAGGTCCCCGCGCCCTTGTCGTAGACGAGCTTCCAGTCCGCCTCGCGCGCCGCGTACGCCGCGATCTCCGGGTTCTGCCCGCCGGCGACGGACGCGCTGAAGGCGATGCCGTCGCCGCCGGGCGCCGGCGCCGTCGCGACGAGCAGCGCCGCGCGGTCGGTCCCCTCGAACTCGGCCGGGACCGGCAGTCCGAGCAGGCCGAGCGCGGTCGGCGCGGCGTCGATCGCGGAGACGACCCGCGCGAGCTTCCGGGGGCGGACGCCCGGCGCCCGGACGACGAGCGGGACGCGCAGCGCGCCGTCGTCGAGGAGACGGCGCCCGCGGCCGCCGTTCTCGGCGACGAGGATCACGGCCGTGCGGGGCCCCAGCCCCGCCCGCTCGACGGCTTCCCAGACCTCGCGGACCGCGGCGGCGTCGGACGCGCCCCCGGCGCGCAGGAAAAGGCAGAACGGCTCACGACCTCCCGCCAGCCATCCGGCCGCCGCGGCGGCTTGCTTGAAATCGCCGTCGAGGCCCGGCGCCGGCGGCGCGCCGGCCGAGAACAGCGCGGTCCGATAGCCGGCGCGCGCGAGGAGCTCCGGGAGCGTCGGCGTCCCGGTGCTGAGGCTCCGCCCCGGGGCGAGCGCGCCGTGCGCGGCGGCGTACTCCGAGGTCAGGATCGAGGCGAGGCTCGGCGCCGGGCGGTCGGCTTGCGCGATGGCGGTCTCGAACACCGCGGCCGACGACGCGAGGAAGCCGAAGGCGGGCTCGACTTGGTCCGGCGACAGCGCGGCGGCGTCGACGAACACGAGGTTCAGGCGCGCGGGCGCGGCCGCCGCAGCCTGGGCGGCGAGCGCGGCGGCGAGCAGGAGCGCGAGGGCCACGGCGCTACTCCGGCCGGCCCACGCGCTGGAGATGGCGCGCGAGCTCGCCCGAGAGCCTCTTGACGACGTCGGGATGCGCGGCGGAGACGTCCTTCGTCTCCCCGGGGTCGGCCTCCAGGTCCGCGAGGACCGCCGCGGGCCCGGGATCGTCGGCGGAGAGCTTCCAGCGTCCCTCGCGCACGAAGCGGCGCGCGCGGGCGTCGCTGCCGGCGGTCGTCGCCGTCCCGAAGACGGGTCCTTCCCGCGTCGCGCCGTCGAGCAGCGGCGCCAAGCTGCGGCCCTGGAACGACGCCGGCACCGGCGCTCCGGTCAGCGCGAGGAGCGTCGGCGCGACGTCGACCAGCTCGACCGGCGAGGCGACGCGCGCGGGCTTTCGGCCCGGAGCCCAGACGACCAGCGCGACGTGGAAGACGCCGTCGTTCGTCGAGAGGTGCGTGCCGTGCCCGAACTTGCCGTCCTCGCCGAACAGCGTGCCGTGGTCGGAGAGGAGGACGACGACGGTGTTCGAGAGCAGGCCGCGCTTCTCGAGGTCCGCCCAGAAGGCGCCGAACGTGCGGTCCAGATGCGAGACGCGGTCGTCGTAGATCGAGATCATGCGCCGGCGCGCCGCCGGGTCGCTCATGACGGTCTCGAGCTCGCGCTTGAGCGCCGCCGGCGCGGCGGGCCCGTCGTCCCCGTTCGGCTCGCCGTTGAGGAGGAGGTAGAAATAGAGGCTGCCCAAGTACTTGTCGGCCGCGGCGCCGTCGTCCGTGCCCCATCGGCCGCGCTCCGCCTTGGGCAGGGACAGCAGGTCGAAGGGGGGATGGACGTCCTGCGGCTGGAGGAAAAGGAAGAACGGCTTGCTCCGGTCCGCGTCGATCCAGTCCAGGGCCGGCGCGACGTAGGCGTCCAGCGGACGGGGAAGGTCGCCGCTGAGATAGGAGTCGTAGCCCTTGCCGAAGCCGTACGGCAGCGCGACGAACGGGCCGCCGGTGAACCCGGCCGTGCGGTAGCCGCGCGCGCGGAACAGCTCGGCCAGCAGGAGCGCGGAGTCCTTGATGCGCGTGCGCCGGTTCGTCGCGCCGTGCGCCTCCGGGTACAGCGACGTGAAGACGCTGGCGAAGCTCGGGAGCGTGTACGAGCCCTGGGCGTAGGCCCGCTCGAAGACGGCGCCGCGGGCGGCGAGGCGGTCGATGTTCGGGCTCGTCGCGCGGCCGTAGCCGTACAGGCCGAGGTGGTCGGCGCGCAGGGTGTCGGCGCCGATGACGATGACGTTCGGCGGCGGCGAGCCGGCGGCCCGGGGCGCGCCGACCGCCAACGAGAACGCCGCGAGCAGCGCCGCGAGTCTCACGAGGGCATCGTACCATACGGCGCGAAAAGATAGAATGAGGCCGGATGATCCCGAGCCGCCGGTGGGCGCGCGTTCTCTTCTTCCTCGGACTGCTCGCGCTCTGGCAGTCCGTCTGCGGGCGGGGAGGCGGGAAACTGGTCGCGTCGCCCCTGCAGATACTGGCCGCACTGGCGGCGCTGACCCGCAGCGGGGCGCTGCCGGCGCACGTGCTCGCGAGCCTCGGGCGCATCCTCGGGGGCTACGCCGTCGCCGCCCCGCTCGCCGTCGGGCTCGGCCTGTGGCTCGGCATCGACGAGCGCCTGCGCTACTTCGGCGAGCCGCTGCTGGCGGTGCTGCGGCCCATCCCGCCTCTGGCCTGGGTCCCGCTCGCGATCCTGTGGTTCGGCCTCGGCAACGGCCCCGCCTTCTTCGTCACGGCGCTCGCGGCCTTCTTCCCGATCTTCACGAACACGCTCACCGGGGTGCAGAACGTCCCGAAGCGCTGCCTGGACGTCGCGCGGATCTTCGAGGCGGACGATGGCCTGAGGCTGCGCGACGTCGTGATCCCTTCGTCCCTGCCGTTCATCGCCGCGGGCCTGCGCGTGGGCCTGATGGTCGCCTGGATGTCGGTGATCGCGGCGGAGATGGTGTCGTCGAGCCGCGGGCTGGGGTATCTGATCGAGTCGAGCCAGGAGATGCTCGACACGCCCTCGGTGATGGTGGGCATGATCGCGATCGGCCTCGTCGGCGTGGCGATGGACCAGGCGCTGCGGCGCCTGGAGCGGAGGTATCTGGATTGGGCGTGACGCCGCTGCTCTCCCTCGAGTCGGTCGGCCACGCGCACGGCGCGGGCCGCCCGGTGTTCGAGGGCTTGAGCCTCGCCTTGAGCGAGGGAGAATTCCTCGGCGTGGTCGGCGCGTCGGGCGTGGGAAAATCCACCCTGCTGAGCCTGATCGCGGGCCTCGACTCGCCGCGCGCGGGAAGGATCGTCTATCGCGGACGCCCCGTGACGGGGACGTCCCGCGACCGGGTCCTCCTGTTCCAGGACCATTCCCTCTTCCCTTGGCTCAGCGCCCTCGAGAACGTCGCGTTTCCGCTCAAGGCCCAGGGCATGGGCCGTCTCGAGCGCGAGGCGCGGGCCCTGAAGGGCCTGGAGCGGATGCGGCTCGGGGAGCACGCGCGTCAGTACCCGCACGCGCTCTCGGGAGGGATGCGCCAGCGCGTGGCGATCGCGCGCGCTTTGGCGGCCTCCCCGGACCTGCTCCTGCTCGACGAGCCCTTCGCGTCGCTCGATCCGTTCCAGTCGAACGCCCTGCAGGACGAGATATTCCCGCTGCTGCGAAGCCTCAAGAAGTCGCTGCTCTACGTGACGCACAACATGGAGGACGCGCTGCGCCGCTGCGACCGGGTGCTGGTTCTCGCGGGTCGGCCGGCGCGGCTCTCCGAGGAGTTCGCCTCGGCCGGGTGGCTGTCCGACGAGCTGGAGATCCTGGAGCGCAAGCGCCGCATCATCGCCGCCATCGGCACGTCCTTGGAGGCCGACTCGTGAGAAACGCCGCCGCGGCGCTCCTGCTCCTGGCCGCCTCGACGCGGGCGGCGGACCTCAAGATCCGCGTCGCCTTTCCATCGGTGGGGACGGTGATCGCCGGCAACATCGGGACCGCGCTCCAGAAGACGGACATTCTCCGCAGGCGCGGCTTCGACGCGGAGATCACGCCGCTGCCTCTCGGACGCGAGCTCAAGGAGGCGCTCGCCGCGGGACAGATCGACGTGATCTTCACGAGCGAGTCGAACTTCATCGTCCTGCTCGGGCAAGGCTTCGCCTGCCGGGCCATCAGCACGTTCGGCTCGATGGGGGAGATGGCGCTCGTCGTGAAGAAGGGCTCGCCCGTCAAGGACGTGGCGGGCCTCAAGGGACGAAAGCTCGCGACGATCTTCGGCACCTCCCTGCATCAGCCGGCCGTCGAATGGCCGCGGGACGCCGGCCTCGATCCGCGGCGGGACGTCCAGCTGGTGAACATGCGCGGGATGGGGCCGATGAACGCCGCTTTCGAGAGCGGCGACGTCGACGCGATGGTGACCTTCGATCCCTACCTGACCCAAGGCGTCAAGAGCGGCGATTACCGCATACTCCGCGAGTCGGGGCTGGACGGGATCGTCCTGATGAGCGCCGCCTACGAGAAGGCCCATCCGGGGGCGTCGCGGAAGTTCAACGAGGCCCTGCGGGAGGCGACCTTCTACGTCGCCGCCCATCACGACGAGACGAACGCGTGGGCCGGGGCCCTCAACGGCTTCCCGCCGGAGCTGCTCGCCGAGGCCTCGAAAGCGAACCCCAACTACCTCGCCAAGAAGCCCGCCGACGTCGACCTGTCTATCTCGCCGGCCTACCGCGAGAAGCTGGCGCGCCTGAGCCGCTTCTTCTTCGAGGAGAAGCTGATCCCGGCGCAGCCCGACGTGCGGCGCTTCATCGAATGACGCACGGAGGCGAGCTGCGCGCGAGGGCCCGCGCCTTCTCCTCGCGCGACGCCTGGAAGCCGGCGCGGCTCTTCTTCGAGGAGGAAGTCTCGCGCCGCCCCTCCGACGCCGAGGCGCGCGCGTACCTCGGCTTCTTCTGCGTGAAGGAGAGCCTCTTCGACACGGACCGGGCTCTCGCCGAGTTCGAAAAGGCGCTCGACCTGGACGCGCGCTGCGTCGCGGCCCATCTCCACCGCGCGTTCACGCGCGGCTCCTTGCAAAGGCTCGAGGCGGCGCGCGAGGACGTCTCCGCCGCCGAGCGCCTCGGCGCGACGAAGGCCGAGCTCGCCTGGGCGCGGGCGTGCGTGGAGCTCGACGCCGGCTCGGTCGACGAGGCGATCGTCCAGTTCGCGCGGCTCGTCGAGCTCGACGGCGACTCGACGAGCATGATCCTCCTGTCGCAGGCGCATTCCCAGGCCGGCGACAACGAGGCCGCGCTCGAGTGGGCGAAGAGGGCGTCCGAGCGCGATCCGCAGGACTTCCGCGCGCCGACGTACATGGGAGTGTACCTCGCCTATCTCGAGCGGTATCCCGAGGCTCGCGCCGCGCTGGCGAAGGCGGCGGCCTTCGGCTGCGAGTACGCGCTCTTGGACCACACCCTCGCCTACGTCGCCGGACGGGAGGGGAACGCCTCGGAGGAGGAGAGGCATCTGCGGCGCGCCCTGGAGGCCGACCCGGAGTACGTCACCTCGCGCAAGCGCTTGGCCGACCTCTGCGCGGCCTCCGGCCGCGTGCCCGAGGCGAAGGAGCATTACCGCCGCGCGCTCGCGCGGTTCCCGTCCTATCGAGAGGCGAAGGAAGCCCTTGACTCGCTCGGCTAGAGCGAGGACGAGATCTCGACGCGGGGCCGGTGGTTGGTCCCGTACACCGACTCCTTGCCCGCCAGGTGCGGCAGGAAGAAGCGCTCGGCGCCGGGCGCCAGCGGGGCCGCCGCGGAACTGAACTGGGAGCGCCACTCCCGCTGGGAGTCCGGGTAGAACTTGGCGAAGTTCTTCGGCCAGTGCTTGAAGTCCATGACGGGCCCCGGGCAGTACGCGTCGTAGAGCCGCTGGTAGGCGCGGCGCATCGTCTTCTCGGAGAGGCCGTTGTAGTTGAGGTACTCGTCGTGCACGAGCGCCTGCTCGGTCGACAGCCAGCGCATGTGCTCGACCTCGGAGCGGATGATGCCGCTCTTGAGGCCGTCGGTGTAGACGCTGGTGCCCGGCATCGCCGAGAGATATTTCACGCGCGTGATGTGGTGGTGCTCCTCGGCCCACTCGCACATGTGGTCGAGCGACTCCTGCGTCTCGCCCGGCAGGCCGACGATGGTGAGGCCGCCGAAGCGCAGGCCCGCCTCCTGCGTCGCCTTCATCGCGCGCAGGACGATGTGCTCGGCCGAGCCCTTGCGCGCGGCCTTGAGGACCTCGGGCGAGAGCGACTCGACGCCGTAGAGCACGATGTCGCAGCCCGAGTCCTTCATCGCGCGCAGGAGCTCCGGATCGACGTCCGCGCAGCGGGTGAGGACGTTCCAGCCGATCTTGAACTCCTTGAGGACCTCGCAGATCTCCAGGCTGCGCTTCTTGTTGGACGTGAAGGTCAAGTCGACGAAGAAGATGTAGTTCGTCTTGTAGACCTCCTTCAGGACGCGCATCTCCTCGCGGAACTTGGCGACCGACTTCTCGCGCAGCTGCGGCGTCGTGCGGTAGCAGAACGAGCAGTCCATCTTGCAGCCGCGGCTGTGCGAGGCGATGATCTGCGGCTGCAGGCCGCGCGGGTCCTTGGACTGCGGCCACAGCGACAGGTTCATGTGCGGCAGGGCGTCCAGGTTCATCATCTGGCCGCGGGGAGGCGTGTGTCGGATTTCCCCATTCTTCGCGCGGTACCACAGGCCGTTGATTTGGGAGAGGCGCTTGTCCGTCCACTGACCGTCGACGAAGGAAGCCATCAGCTCGAGGATGGTGAGTTCGCCCTCGCTGATGACCGCCACGTCGGCCTTGGTGTGCTCCATGAACAGATGGGGGACCGAGGTGACGAGCGAGCCGCCGAGGATCACGGGCATGCGCGGGTCGCGCTCCTTGATCAGGCCGACGAGCTCCTCGACGAACGGGTAGCAGTCCTCGTACGTGGCGATGCCCACGACGTCCGTCCCTTCCATGCACTGGCGGAAGGCGTCCGAGAGCGGGTCCTCGACGTAGCGGACGTCGACGATCTTGACCGGATAGCCGGCGTTGTGGAGCACCGTCGAGATGTAGCTGATCCCCTCGTAAGGCGAGGTCAGGAAGAACTCCCAGCCGCGCGGCATGGTGAAGGGAGAGGGGCCGACGACGAGCGTGATCCGGGGCTTGCTCGAGTCCGTGGAAAGGGGAGAGCGGCTCTGCTCCGCCATCTGCGCGGTGTAGCAATCGTCCGCGGCGGAGCCGGCCGTCTGGTACAGCCCCGGATCCAGCGAGTATTTATAGGCCATCGTCACTCTCCCAATCTCGAATTCGACAAACAGCGGCGGGATAATTCGAGAAGCGACGCCACACTGTAGTATAAGTCATCCGGGGCGCTTGTCAAGGGTAAAACCCCCGGTCGGCCAGCCTCTTGCGCATCGCCGCGACCGCCGGGCCGGTCTTGCCGGGCACCGCGACGACCTTCCCCTTGAGCCCGGCCGGAGGCGAGCCGACCCAGAACGTCTCGATCCGGTCCGGATCGATCGCCGAGCGGAAGAGGACGAGGTCCTCCTCCGTCAGCTCCGAGGCGCTGACGATGAGCACGAGCCCCGAGTCCATCAGGATGTGCGCGACCTCGGCCACGCGCCGGATGTCCTCGACGTGGTCGCCGGCCGCTCGCAGGTCGGCGTTGACCCCGTACAGCGCGCTGCCGATGCCGAGGAAATAGACGTGGCGGCCCGCCGCGAACAGGCGCGCCTCGAGCTCCTTGGCCGCCTCCTTGCGCCGGGAACCCCGCGCTCCGGTGATCAGCACGAGCGCCGCCTTCTGGCCGTAGCGCGCCTCGCGCTTCTCCGGCGAGATCGCGCTCTCCTGCCACTTGAGGTTGCGGGCGAGGACCTTCTCGTGCCGCAGCGAGGAGGCGTCCGGAAGCGCCTCTTGGATGAGCCCGCCGCCGCAGACGTCGAAGCCGTCCACGATCACGAAGCGGCCGCACGCCGCGTTCTCCTCGACCGGGTCGAAGGCGATCACGCCGGCGGTCCGCAGGACGCAGTCGGCGACCTCGTGGCGGGCGACCGACGTCGCGCGGCGGTCGGCCTTCAGCGAGGACGCGTCGAGCGCGCGCGCCACCGACTCCAGGCGCACGCCGACGCGCGCCGTCCCCAGCTTGAGGACGTAGTCCTTGCGCGGCGACAGCGGCGCGCGTCCGAGCCAGACCAGCCGCGCGCGGAAGCGCGCCGCGACGGCGGGCGGCTTCTCCCCGCGGCGCGCGGCGATCTCGCCGCGCCGCACGTAGACCGGCTGGACGAGCGAGAAGCCCGTCGCCGAGCCCGCGAAGACGCGTCCGCCCTTCGGCGGCCGGGGGAACTCCTCGATGGACCGGACCACGCCCGTCTTTCCGGAGGGGTAGAACACCGCCTCGTCGCCGGCGGCGAGCGTCCCCGACTCCACCGTGCCGGCGACGACGCGGCGCGCGTCGCCGTCGAACTGATAGACCCCCTGCACCGGCATGCGGAACGGACGCGCGGCGAGCGACGGCTCCGGGGCGAACGCGTCGAGCGCGGCGAGCGCCGTGGGACCCCTGTACCAGGGCATCCGGGCGGAGGGGGCGGCCAGGTTGTCTCCGTGCAGCCCGGAGACCGGGATGAAGCGCTCCGCGCGCGCCCCGATGCGCTCGAGGAAGGCGCCGTACTCGGCCGCGAGGCGCTTGAACGCGTCCTCGCGCCAGTCCACGAGGTCCATCTTGTTGACGAGCACCGCGATGCGCCGCGCGCCGAGCATGGAGAGCAGGTAGCCGTGGCGGCGCGAGTTCTCCTGGACGCCCTCCTTGGCGTCGAGGACGAGCAGCGCCGCGGAGGCCTGCGTGGCGCCGCTGATCATGTTCTTGATGAACTCGACGTGGCCCGGAGCGTCGACGAGGACGTAGTCGCGGCGCGCGGACTTGAAGAAGATCCGCGAGGACTCGATCGTGATGCCCTGGGCCTGCTCGTCCTTGAGCGCGTCCAGCAGGAACGCGTACTCGAACGGCTTGCCGTGGCGCTCGCAGTAGGCGCGCACGCGCTCGAGCTTGCCCTTGGGCAGCGCCCCCGTGTCGGCCAGCAGGCGGCCGACGACCGTGCTCTTGCCGTGGTCGACGTGGCCGGTGACCACGACGCGCAGGCTCTCGCGCGCGGCGGCCGTCTTGGCGTCCATCACATATACCCCTCGCGGCGCAGGCTCTCGAGCGTGCCGCCGTCGTCGGCGTCCTGCGCGCGCCCCGAGCGCTCGGCGACGTCCTTGAGCTTGCCCGTGCGCAGCTCGGCGACGATCTCGGCGGGATTGCGGGCCGTCGACTCGACGGGAAAGGTGCACGGATAGCAGCCCAGCGAGCGGTAGCGCTTGCCGGTGCCCTGGTCGTAGTACAGGGAGACCGTCGGGATCTTCTCGCGGCGGATGTAGTCCCAGACGTCCACCTCGCGCCAGTCGAGGAGCGGATGGATGCGCACGTGCGTTCCGGGCGCGAAATCGGTCTTGTACAGGCTCCAGAACTCCGGCGGCTGCTCGCCGAGCTCCCAGCGCTGCGCGACGCCGCGCGGCGAGAAGTAGCGCTCCTTGGAGCGCGTGCCCTCCTCGTCGGCGCGGATGCCGGCGATGATTCCGGTGAACGGCTCCTTGTCCCGGGAGGGCTCGTAGCGTCCGGTGCGGAGGTTCAGGACCCGGCGCGCTCCCTCGCCGCTGACGACGTCCTTGAGCGCCTGCGTCTTGAGCAGGCCGCAGCACGCGAGCCGGTCCACGGCGCCGTCCGGGAACGTCTTGCGCGCCTTCAGCGCGGCGTCGTTGCGGCCCACGATCATCCGCAGCTTCCATTCGCGCGCGAGCTTGTCGCGGTAGGCGATCATCTCCGGGATCTTGAAGGACGTGTCGATGTGGATCAGCGGGAACGGGACCCGCCCGAGGAAGGCCTTGCGCGCCAGGTGCAGCATCACCGTGCTGTCCTTGCCGATCGACCAAAGCATGGCCAGGCGCGGGAACGCGGCGTAGGCCTCGCGCAGGATGAAGATCGCGCGGCTCTCGAGCGCGTCGAGCGGGTCCCGCGCGGGCGCCCGTCTCATGAGGCCGCCGCCACGCCGCGCGCGCGCAGGTAGCCCAGGACGCGGGCGAGGGCCTCCTTCTCCGACAGCGCGCCGGCGTCGACGACCAGCTCGCAGCTCTCCGGCGCCTCGTACGGAGCCTGGACGCCGGTGAAGTCGGCGAGCTCGCCGCGGCGAGCGCGCGCGTAGAGTCCCTTCGGGTCGCGCTTCTCGCAGACCGCCAGCGGCGTCGAGACGTGCACCTCGACGAAGCGGCGGCACAGCGCCCGCGCCGCCCGGCGCGACGCGGCGTACGGGGAGATCAGCGAGACCACGACGAAGACGCCGTTCTTCTCGAGCATCCCGGCCAGGTGGCCGGCCCGCCGGACGTGCCGGTCGCGCTCCGCGCGCGAGTAGCCGGTGTCGGGGAACAGGCGCCGGAGCTCGTCGCCGTCGAGATACTCGGCGCGCAGGCCGCCCTCGACGAGCGCGTCGTAGACGCCCTTGGCCAGGGTGCTCTTGCCCGAGCCGGAGAGGCCCGTGAACCAGAGCACGGCGGGCTCGACCGGCCGGCGGCCCCATTGGAGGAGATTCCAGGTGCGCTCGTGCGCGAAATATAGAAGAATCTTCGCGAGGGCGTCGAGTCCGCCCACGAAGAACGTGACGTCCAGGCGCCGCGTGAACGCGTAGACGAACGCCATGGTCGTCAGCGAGCCCAGGGCCCG